>NZ_JBSXNI010000047.1:0-275435 GCF_056857555.1 Acinetobacter sp. L-24
ACCGACTTCGGAGCCTTTTTCTACGACACAAACGGACAGATCGTTTAAGTTGTTTTCAATTGCAAGTTGACGAATTTTGATCGCAGCAGAAAGACCCGCAGGGCCTGCGCCTACGATGACGACGTCAAACTCCATCGATTCACGTTCGATGTGTTCCATGTAGGACTCCTCATATTACTATTCGGTGGCAACCATAATCATATGATTGGGTGCTGCCATAAGTGTTCTTGGTTCCTAGACACAAAAATGCTGGTGTCTTTGATAATCTGGGCTAGTATAGTTTTAAAGCCGGTTTTAGCCAATTGGCTGAAACATATTATTTTTCCGTCATTAAGGTCTTCTTTTATGGATAAGCCAGTACCCAGCACAAATCCGACGAAAAAAGTAACTTATCCCGATGATAAAAATTTAATGGATATCGCACAATACTTAAAAGATGCACAGGGCAGTCACAAAAGGTCAATACCCCCTTTGGAGCAATGGCAGCCAAAGCATTGTGGCACAATGGATCTCAAGGTTTTAGCCAACGGCGAATGGTGGCACGAAGGTCAATTGATCAAGCGTCAGCCGATGATTGACCTGTTTGCAACGGTGCTCTGGAAAGAAAACGATAAATTCTATCTAAAAACACCAGTAGAAATGATTGAAATCGAAGTTGAAGATGAACCTTTATTTGTCAATCAGGTCGATCAGGTTGAGATCAATGGAGTGACTTATCTGCAACTGGGCACAACCACGCAAGACCTGATTATTGTCGATGCTGAACATCCAATCTTTATGCGTGAATACAAAGGTGAGTTGCGGCCTTATGTGCATGTGCGTTTTGGGATTAATGCCCTGATTCAGCGTGCGGCATTTTTACATCTGGTCGAGATGGGAGAGCTTGATGAAAATCCGGCAGGCGAAACCGTTTTAAGTTTGAAAAGTGGTGATTTAGACTTGCATTTGAGCACCTGAGGTTTAAGCTTGATCGCTAGAAATTTCAAACAAGCTACCTGCAACGTTATGAGCGCTATTCAACCAATTTCCCAGTTATTAGACCCGATGCCCAATGCCACGGCAGATGCGCCTATTGGCATTTTTGACTCAGGCGTAGGCGGCTTGTCAGTCGCCCTGGAAATTGCCCGCCATTTGCCTAATGAACGCTTTGTCTATTATGCGGATACTGCGCATGTGCCTTATGGCCCGAGAGATGATCAGGAAATTCGTGCCTTGACGGCTCAGGCGATTGAATGGCTTTATCGTCAAGGTTGTAAAGTTGCGGTGGTGGCGTGCAATACCGCTTCCGCTTTTAGTCTGGATTATTTGCGTGACTATTATGGTGAAAACTTTCCGATTATCGGTTTAGTACCCGCACTTAAACCGGCCGTCCTGAATACCCAGTCGAAAACTGTGGCGGTATTGGCCACGCCTGCAACCTTCCGCGGCCAGCTGATTAAAGATGTCATTTCCCGTTTTGCCGAACCGGCTCAAGTCAAAGTCCTGCCTGTGACCAGTCTGGATCTGGTGCCTTTTGTTGAGGCTGGAGAGCAGATGAGTGCAGCCTGTTTGCAGACATTAAAAGAGATTTTACAACCAGTTGTAGATCAGGGCGCTGATTATTTAGTATTAGGATGTACACATTACCCCTTCCTAAAATCGTCAATTCAGTATATTTTTGGTCAAAAGCTGACATTAATTGACTCAGGATTCGCGGTTGCAAGACAAACGGCCCGAATTTTAATTAAAAATGGGTTATTATTTGAGCATGAGTCTAAAGAAAGCGTGAAAATTGAATTGGTGGTGAGTGGGCAGAATGCTGAACAGCTCCGACCGATTTTGCAGCACCTGATTCCGGCCGATTTAAAATGGCAGGTCAGTAATATGAGTGCAGTTTAAAACTCATTTTTATAATTTAAAAAGAAAGATATTTTGATTCTGGGGTGGCCATATTGGGTAAAGAAGCATGTGATGATGCATTTTTTACGCAAATGTACAGGAGAAGAGGATAGCCCATGCTGGATAAACGGTACCAAGTGTTCATCTCAACCTCGGGGGCAGAAATGCAACCGGAGCGTATCATTCTGTCTCAAACACTGGTAGGAATGGGGTTTTTCTCGTGGGGACTGGAACAGCGTACACCGCTGAATACTGCATTTGCACGCCGCCAGATTGATGACTGTGATTATGTCGTGATTCTGCTGGGAAGCCAGTATGGGGAGCAGTCGGTATCGGGTGTCGGCTATATGCATCTCGAATATATTTATGCAGTGACCAAGCAAAAACCGATTATTGTGTTTATGCATGATGATCCGGCATCACGTGAAAGTGCATTGCATGATGCCAAACCGGAATTACAGGAAAAATTCAAGGAATTCCGTCAACTGTTACAGCAGGAAGTGGATCAGGTTTTTACTTACCGCAGCCTGCGCGATCTGGAAATGGCAGTGCGTTTTAACATGCCACAAATGCTGGAGCGCTATCCGGTGACCGGCTGGGTGCGTCCGCAAAACACCCAGGCGCTGCATGACGAGATTGATCAGCTGAAAGCTAAAGTGGCGCAACTGGAACGCGATGGCGGAACTGCAGAAGTCGATCCATTCCTGAGCCTGCCCAAAGTGGCGATGCATGAAATTTTTTCTTTTGAATACCGGATGCATGCTTATCAGGATGGTAATTTTAAAGAAATCAAAGTCCATAAAAAACTGACTTGGGCACAATTGTTGGCGTTATTGGGTTCAACTTTTGTCAATCCGACCCCTGAAGAGTTTTTCTCGAAGCGCATGAATGAATATCTGAATGAAACCGGTCTGCAGGATGCACGGGTGCAGATGCCGCGTGCGCATGCTGTCGCGCGTGCCCAGATGAATATTCGTGCCTTGCATAGTTTAAAAATTCAAATGCGCCAGAATGACTGGATTGTGCCATCCGGTCGTGATGACCGACAGCGCATGCTGTGGCAGATCACGCCAAAAGCGCAAAAGTTGCTGGACAGCAGCTTGCTGGATTTAGATCGCACTTTTCAATATAAGTCAGCGTATTAATCCATAGAGAGAATAAATAAAAAGCTGTTAAAGTACAGGGGTTGATATCCTGACGGACGAACTGAATGTATTCTCCTGCTAAAGCGAAAGTGACGATTATATTGGCAAACTTGGGCACACCAGATGAGCCTACGATTCCAGCGGTACGCCGTTTCCTCAAGCAGTTTTTATCTGATCAGCGTGTGATTGAAATTCCCAAACCGATCTGGCAAATCATTCTGCGCTTATTCATTTTGCCTTTCCGTCCAAAGCGGGTATCACAGGCCTATGCGCAAGTATGGGGACAGGATTCGCCGATGCGTGAAATTCTGTTTGAGCAGGTCGCAGCAGTCAAGACGCATCTCACCCAGCTTTATCCGCAGTTTGAACTGAATGTGGTACCTGCAATGACCTACGGCAATCCGAATATTCAGGATGTCTTGGCACAGGTCTCAGCGCAGCCACAGGAACACGTGATTCTATTTCCCTTGTTTCCACAATATTCTGCCACTTCGACCGCACCTCTATACGATGCAGTGGCGAAATGGGTGGTGAAACAGCGTAATTTACCCGGTTTGACAGTGATCCGGGATTATTATCAACATCCTTTATTTATCCAGTCGTTGGCTCAAAGTGTACGTGATTATCAGGCAATTCATGGTCAACCAGAGAAATTGTTAATGTCTTTCCACGGCATTCCACAGCCCTATGCTGATAAAGGCGATCCTTATGCCGACCGTTGCCGCATCACGGGTAAATTGGTGGCGGAAGCACTAGGTTTAAATGAAGATCAATATGCGATCAGCTTTCAGTCGCGGTTTGGCAAACAGGAGTGGATCAAGCCCTATACCGATGTTTTGCTCGAAGATTGGGCCAAGCAAGGGGTGAAATCAATTCAGGTGATGAGTCCGGCATTTTCCGCGGACTGTCTGGAAACGCTTGAAGAGCTGGCAATCGAAAATGCCGAGACATTTAAAGCACTCGGCGGTGAAAGCTATCGCTATATTCCTGCTTTAAATAGCCGTGAAGATCATTTGCGATTGCTCAATAGTCTGCTTCAGGCTAATCTGGATGCATTGACACAGACACTTGCCCATTAACTTGCCCGAGGTTTTTCAATCCATGTTACAAGTCAAAATTGTTCCAGTTACTGCATTTCAGCAAAACTGTTCCATCGTTTGGGATATGGATACTAAAGAAGCCATTTTGATTGATGCAGGGGGCGAACCTGAAAAACTGAAAGCTGAAGTTGAAGCGCTGGGTTTAACGGTTAAAGCCTTGTGGCTCACTCATGGTCATCTGGATCATGCGGGTGCGGTGGGTGCATTAAAAAAGGCTTGGAATGTCCCAGTAATCGGACCACATAAGGAAGATGCATTCTGGCTCGACATGATTCAGGAAGTTTCTGCACGTTATGGCTTTCCGATTCCGGAAAAAGTCGAAGTGACCCAATGGCTGGAAGGTGGTGAAGTGCTCAAACTCGGCAATGAAGAGTTCGAAGTGCGTTTTGCTCCAGGCCATACGCCGGGTCATGTGATGTTCTATAACAAAAATTATGACTTGTTATGGACAGGTGATGTCTTGTTCAAAGGCTCAATCGGGCGGACTGATTTCCCGCGTGGTAACCATCAACAGCTCTTAGATTCAATTCAGCGAGAATGTTTCAGCCTGCCAGATGAAACCCAATTCATTTCAGGACATGGTCCGATCAGCACCATTGGTTTTGAAAAGCAGCATAATCCTTTTGTTGCAGGTAAAGCGGGTTAAAAGCGTAAATAAAAGACCAATACCATTTGGTCTTTTATTTTTATTCTGAAAAGGGATTATTACGAAGTTGACGCGTTTGCATGTGTATGAGCCAAGCGGCAAAAGCAAAAAGCACACCCAATACAATAAATAAACTATCTTGTTGGAAAATGCCGACTCCCAAAGAAAGAAGTGCGAGTAGACCAACCCCAATTAATATGATTTTTAAAATAATATAACCCATATTATTGCTCTAAAAATAATGTGAAAATTTAGAATAGAACAATAATGCTAAAGCTTTATGAATGATGTTAATTCGTGTTACTTTATCTAAGTAATTTTATAAAATTCATATGATTTATTTACTTAATTTCGACAAGATTCTGCTTTCAGACAGAATTTTCGACAAGGAAGACATTTTATTCTTCGCTGTTGTCGGCTTGTGGTGCATCTTGGGTAGGCAAACTATATTCCTCATTGGCCCAAGCCCCCAGATCAATCATCTTGCAACGTTCTGAACAAAAAGGACGGTAATCATTATCTTCCCAAGTGGTCAGCTTGCCACAGCGTGGACAGTTTAAAGTGGTAGGCATGGGACGACTCCAAAGAAAAATAAAGGTTCGATTAGGCAAATATAGCCGCACTTGTTAGACTTATGCGGTTTTTATTAGTTTGATCTGATTATGCCGATTCGTCAATTTCAAGCACAGCGTATGCATGCGCCCCGTGATTTTCAAAGCATCAGTCCTGAACCGGTCTGCGTCGAAGTGGGAGCGGGTAAAGGTAAACATGCCTTGTTATTCAGCAAGAACAATCCCGACACTCAACTGATTGCGATTGAACGTACCCGGGAAAAATTTCTGGCGATGCAAAAACAGCATGCTGTTGAAGGTCAAACCAATTTACAGACCGTTCATGCCGATGCTTTACCGTGGATCGTGCATGCACTGTATCCGGAGCAGGTAGAACAATTCTTTATTTTATATCCAAATCCTGAGCCGCATAATCCGGCGCAGCGCTGGGTCAATATGCCATTTTTTGAGTTCCTGCTTTCCCGCCTGAAAATCGGTGGAACGATTACGCTGGCCAGTAATATTCCTACTTATATCGAAGAAGCAGAAACACAGGTGCGAGAGCTCTGGAAGCTGCCTTTTGTCAAAGAAGTGATTGCTGCAGATTCGGCGCGTACCCATTTTGAAATTAAATATCTGGAACGTGGCGAATTATGCCAGCAACTGATCATCAGCAAGCCTGAAAGTTATGTAACGCGCTTTGATGATTTCCAGCCTTTACAAGGGCAGAATGCCACCGTCGCGGAATAAGCAGATGAGCAAACGCATTGCTATTGTGGGCGCAGGCCCCGCAGGCTTAATGGCGGCAGAAGTGCTCAGTCAGTTTGGTTATGAGCTGCATGTCTATGAGCAAAAACCGTCTGCTGCGCGTAAATTCCTGATGGCAGGCAAGACCGGTCTGAATATTTCCCATGCTGAGCCTGTGTCACAGTTTGTACAACGTTATGATCAGGTGGAGTGGTTGTCTCCCTGGATCAAACGCTGGGATGCACTCTGGATTCAAGACTGGATGAAGCAGCTCGGCATTGAGCCTTATATCGGTTCATCCGGCCGGGTATTTCCCACAGAGATGAAAGCCGCGCCCTTGCTGCGTGCCTGGCTCAAGCGTTTGGCCAGTGATGGCATCCAGTTTCATTACCGGCATAAAGTCAGCCAGTTGCAGCAGCAACAGCTCGAACTGCATGATCTGAAAAATAATGAATACCGCATTGAAGATTTTGATGCCATTATTCTGGCTTGTGGCGCAGTGTCTTGGTCAGCGTTGGGTAGTGATGGGGCATGGCAAGCCTGGCTGAAACCGGATGAAATTGAGCCATTTCAGGCCAGTAATGCTGGAGTGGAATATCCTTGGTCTCAGTTTATGCAGCCAGTCTTTGGTCAACCTTTAAAGCGTGTCGAGGCATGGGTTGGGCAAGGTGAAAAAACCATTGGCGATATCGTGATCAGTCATTATGGTCTGGAAAGTGGTCTGATCTATAAGCAGGGTCGTGGCTTACGCGAGCAACTAAAACAGGGGCAGCCTATGCAGCTGCATCTGGACCTATTCCCAAATCAAAGCATCGAACAGCTTGCACAAAAATTACAGCCAAGTAAGAAGCAGTCTTTAAGTAATGTCTGGCGTAAAGCCGGAGTGGACGGTGCCAAGGCAGCTCTAGTACGGGAGCTGGTGGCCAAAGCAGTATGGCAAGATTCTGCTGAATTAGCCAAACAGATTAAAGATTTGATTCTTCCACTCAGCGGCTTTCGCTCAATTGATGAGGCGATTAGCTGTGCCGGTGGTGTCAAGCGTGAAGTGTTGTCGAAACAGCTACAACTTAAATCCAATCCGCATGTATTTTTGTGCGGAGAAATGCTGGACTGGGATGCACCGACTGGTGGTTATCTGCTGACCGCCTGCTTCGCCACAGGTCGCGCGGCAGGTGAGGGTGTGCATCAGTTTCTGACAGCACATTAACTCATTTTATGGTCAGGACGAACTGACACTTATACTGAAATACAGACTCAACAGATCTGGCCTTGTTGATCCATGCTGTTTTAAAGCTGCCAGTTCAGCTTAGATTATTTTTGTATTTTATCTAAACTGTGTGCCAAACTAGCATCCTAGACTATTCCTTCACTTGCCGGGAAGCTGGTTCTTTCTTGGCGAGATCCGGATATTGCGAACGCCAGCGTTCCAGTTGTTCTTGGGCGTGTAGATATTTCCCTAGACCTTTGACATTCTCACTGGCTTCATTCACGGGTGTAGCTTGAGTCTTGGGAGTATTGAGTAATTTGTCCTGATGTTCCCAGTATTGATACATTAAGCCCTGAATATAACGGCCCTGTTCGGTTTTCAGTTCTAAAGCCTTCAACATATTCAATGCTGACTGGACATGATCACGCTGACGTTGCTGGACAAATTCTTCTGTCATATTTTCATCATCGCGCATGCTGTTTAATTCTTTTTCCAAGTCGCTGCTCATTTCCTGAAAGCGCTGTTCATAATCCGTCAATGCAGCAATATCATGCGGATCATCAGCAGTTTTAGGGAAGTCTTTCAGTGGCTCGGTTTTCAGTTCCTGCATGACTTGATCTGAAGCCGTATTATCTGTTGTCGCTTCAGTCGGAGTTTCGGTCGTTTTCTGGTCACATGCCATCAGCAGCATGGCCGCAGCGAACAACAGCGTTCGTGTCATTCCTGGTATTTTATGCATGATCGCCTCCTGTTTTTAATTACTTTTCTTGAACACATAGATATGGGTGACATAAGGAAAATCGATCATTTCCTCTGCGCTTTTGGCTGTATATTGCTGGATGATCTGTTCAAATTGTTGTTTTAACTGTGCCTGCTGCTGTTCAGGCATGGCTGCAATAAAACTAGTCGAGAGCAGCCGCTTGGATACCACCTGCTCGACACTGCCATGCTGTTGCTGGGTCATTGTGGTTTCTGCATAGGGCTGAAATAGCGTTTGCTGTGCAAAGACCTCGCGCCAGGCACCGCTATGATAGCGCGGCGTATCGCCTTCCAATGGGGCAATACAATCGGCCAAGGCCTGAACCCAGTCCACCCGAGTATCGCGCTGATTCCAAATTAACACCAGATAACCCTGCGGTTTGAGTACCCGATCTAATTCTTGTAAGGTAGCAGAATCGGCAAACCAGTGAAATGACTGTGCACAAAATACCGCATTCAGGCTATGATCAGGCAGGGGAAGTTGATGGCTAACGCCTTCAAGAGCATGAATGTCCGGATGCGCCTGTTGTAATTGAGCCAGCATTTCCGGGACAGGATCAATCGCGATAATGTGCTTACTGAGCGGGCGTAAATAGGGGATAAACTTGCCGGTGCCGCTGCCCAAATCCAAAAGATGCGCATCTGCAGGCAAAGCCAGCGTTTCACTCAGCCACTGGCTGATTTCTGCCGGATAATCGGGACGCACTTGCTGATAGAGCTCAGCCGACGCACTAAAACCCCGTTTTGCTGCAGGATGTAATGATTGTGTCATATTTTGCGCTTTTTAATCTTTTTGATCGATATAAAATAGCATATTCACTTTTTTGACAGCGTTCATTGACTGAATTGTTGTGGAAGGGTTCGATTTACCAGCATGGGAAAGTTATGGACAAGCAGATTGTTTTTGAAGATGAACATATACGCGCGATTTTTATGCCGGGATCTTCTTCAGAACTGATTTTTTCATTTGGCGATTTGATTACCCGTGCCAAGGGCCTCAACATCAATGCAGAAAAGTCACTGGCGAAATTCGAGCTTAATGTGCTTGGTATTATGCCCAAGCATAAATCCTGGTTTCCGCAAGGTTCCATGTGGAACATGTTGCAAGCCATCGCAGATCTGATTGCGCCGTTTCAGCAGCGTATTGCGTATGGCGGTTCGATGGGTGGCTATGCTGCGATCAAGTATTCCCGTGCCTTGGGCGTACAACGGGTGGTGGCGATGGTGCCGCAATACTCGATCGATCCGGAAGATGTACATGATGCCCGTTATAACATGTTCTATCAGCCAGAGCTGAATACAAATATGCGGGTTGCAGCCGAAGATATCGACAACGCCTGCGAATATATTATTGTCTATGATCCCTACTGTGCCGAAGATCGTGCCCATTATCTGAAATTAGAGACACTAATCCCACATCATCATGTGCTGCATCTACCTTTTACCGGACATGATGCGATTGCAGTTTTGGCCAGTTCAGAATTGCTTTATGATTTTTTGGTACATGAATATGATCCAAGCTATTTCTATCAGAAAATGCGCAGGGTCAAGAAAAACAGCAAGTTCTATTATCGCAAGGTGATTGAAAATGTCTTGCCACGACACCGCATGGCCTTGGGACACATTCTGAAAAATAACGATCTGCAACTGGATAACCAGTTTTTTGATGCCAGCCAGAAACAGGTGATTTTGCGGGAATTGTTACGCAATAAGCAGGTCGATCAGCATGACCTGCTCAAACTGGGCATTCATGTGAATTTGCCGCAGGAAAATCGTCAGCTGTTATTGGACCACTATGGACATGGTCTGGTATTTAATGTCATCAGCCATAAAATCGAAAGTTATGCAGAAGGTGCAATTGCCCTGAACCATAAATTTCTGATTCCGATTTATGCCAAAGGTAATGGTTTATTGAGTATTAATCTGAATGATGAACGTTATTTGGTGGTGATGAATGACCGGCATATCATGAAACTGATCAAGGAACAGGATGAGCTTAGTCTGGGCATGCACCCGATTTTAATGAAGCGTTATAGCGATTTTTATATGTTTAGCTATAAGCAGCTGAATCTGAGTACCAATGAGTATGGTGCTGCTGCTTTTATCGACGATAGTGACAAAAATACGCAGTTTGTGACGCACAGTGAGATAAGTTAACTAAAAATTTTTATAAAAAACAATTACTTGACTTGTGATGAGCTTGGCATAATATAGAGATAAGCGGTATAAATAATAAACCAATTATATCGTTCCCGATGGTTGAAACGAAGAAGGGGATCTCTATGATGCAAGTATGTTTTATCTTCGGTTTGGTTCTACCTAATCTGGCGCATGCAGAAACTGTGCATCCTGCAGTGATCATGGTCAGTGCGTCCATCATCTTTATGATTATTCTGTCTGTGTATGTGGTGTATCGAATTCGCAAGTCACTACGTAATCATATGGATAAACCGTTGGATTAATTGCATCAGGCTGGAAACAGGTTGAAAAGCCTCAATGACTTGTTTTAAATGACAGACATAAATTGTCAAACAGGATTGAGGGAACAGCCATGAAAGCCGTTTATTTAGACTATGCTTCTTTAGACCAGCAGGATTTGGACTTTCAGGCACTGCATGCAGTATTTGATTCACTAGTTTTGTATCCGGCGACCTCGGCTGCCGAGATTGCATCCCGTGTAGCTGATGTCGATGTCATCATTACGAATAAGGTGATGATCGATGCAGCTACGATTCAGCAATGCCCTCAACTCAAACTCATTTTAATCTCTGCAACCGGCACCAATAATGTCGACCTTGAGGCGGCCAAAGCGCAAGGGATCGTCGTGTGTAACTGTCAGGCTTATGGCACTTCGGCAGTCGCGCAGCATACCATCATGTTGATGCTCAATCTGGCGACTTCATTCCTGTCTTATCAACGTGCATTAGAACAAGGCGAATGGCAAAAAGCCAGTCAGTTCTGTTTGCTGGATGCGCCAATTGTCGAGCTGGCCGGAAAAACATTGGGCATTGTGGGTTATGGCGAACTGGGCCATGCGGTGGCGAAACTGGCCGAAGCCTTTGGCATGAAAGTGCTTATTGCCGCGCTGCCAAATCGTCCGGCGGATGCATCCCGTATCCCATTTACCGAGCTGCTTCCTCAAGTCGATTTTTTAACTTTGCATTGTCCACTCACTGAAGATACCCACCATTTAATCAGTCATGCTGAACTGGATGCAATGAAAAGCAGTGCATTTTTAATTAACTGTGCGCGTGGTGGAATTGTTGATGAAGCGGCATTGGTTGAGGCTCTGCGTGCAGGCAAGATTGCCGGTGCAGCGACGGATGTACTCACGGTAGAGCCACCGAAACAGGGCAATGTACTACTTGATTCAACGATTCCCAACCTGATTGTGACACCGCATAATGCGTGGGGCAGTGTTGATGCACGACAACGGATTGTGGATCAAATGGTGGAAAATGTAGCAGCATTTAAACAAGGTCAGCCGATCCGACAGGTCAATTGATAGATCGCGTCGATACAAGATAATAGTTTTATTCGCTAAAAATAAAAAAGCCCATCACGGGCTTTTCTTATCAATCGGTTACCGCATAACTGGTGGCTGATCCAGACTGGGGTTGAGGCTGTGGTGTATTTGGGTTTTGCGTCGCATTTGACTGGCTTAAAGGCTGCTGCACGATAGGTGCCTGCTGTGAATTGCCACGCCAGACTTCTTTAGTCTGCTGGATTTTCTGACCAGTTTGCTGGGCTGCCTGAGTTGCTCCCTGATCTACCTTTTGCAGTGTATCCGAGGTTGCAGATTTGGTATTGCTCCAGGCCCGGTCTACCCCTGGCTTGATTTTGGCAATGCCTTTTTCCGTTGCTTCACCGACTTTCTCGGCGGTATTAATCACGCCTTCCTGTGCTTTATAAGCAAAGACATGCAGCAGGTTCGGATTTTCACCATAAGGCTTAACCGGTTTAGCAGACTGAGTCGTGGTTTGTGCGAATGCTGGAACAGAAAGCATTAAAGCTGTCGTTAAAATAATTGGGGTTTTGATATTCATTATGGATCGACCTCGAATTCGTCTAAGTGCGGTCTGAGTTTGTTTTTCAGTGTAACGGATAATGGGCCAAAAACAATGAATATCCTGTGAAGAGTGCAGAGCTTTCAGGTGGATCTGTGCCGAAATATTGTAATTTTTAAAGAAAGGGCAGTAGAAATTAGCCCAAGTGTCGAATTGATTTTTAGCAAAATAAAAGCCCTGTTCTTAGACTAGAAACAAGGCGATTTTTTTAGTCACATTGTGTCAGGGCATCTTTGGCGAAATGTTCGCGTAAGCTGACAAAGTTCTTTTGTACGCCTGCATCGTGCAGGTCAAATTTTTGTGCAGTGCTAGTACCGTCGCGCTGGAAAGTCGCTGAGCCGGCATCGATTAGAGTCATGCCTTTAAATGACCATTGTTCAATGACACGGTTATTGCCAATATCGCCGGTGAATTCAATCACGCATTTGTCGAGAAATTTGGTCAGTTTTGCCTTGTTGTTGGTGGTAGCTGGAACAACTTCGAGGTTTTGGACTTCCTGTAAGACGCCAACCTGAAGCTGTGGGATTTTTGGTGCAGATGTACAAGCTGTAACTGCGATACTCGCAAGACCAGTCAGAATGAGTGTTTTAAATTTCATATGATTCTTTCTTGTTGAGTGTTGTTAGGTTGAGTATAGGGAATCGGTTAGAAAATGACTATAGCTCAATGATTAACGATTCCAATCCTGCGTACGAATACGACCAGTTTGATAATAAATTGAGACTAATTCAATAAAATTTTTAAAGTCGGAATTTTCATTTAAAATTCGATTTATTGATTGCCAATCCACTTCTGGTCTCCGGCGAGCAGGAAGCAAAATTTCGCTTTCAGTAGGATTTTCAGGAATTAAAATTATTACACCAATACCATGGAGGGCTGAGAGCATACGAAGTTCTTCTTCAACTTCATTGGTAGAAATTGAGGTCGCAACTAAATATCCTTCATTTGCCCAACTAGAATTACTTACTGCTTGGAAAAAACTACTTCTAATATTTGAGTTATTTAGTTCTTTTTTTACCTCGAATGACCAAAGTCGAACATTTTGTCCAGAACTATGCTTTACACAAGTTTTAACTAGATCATTCCATTTATTATCTAATGCTTGCATTGCCACAATATCTGGATGTAGCCATTGATTACCATTTTGTCCTCTAGTATTTGATGATCTTTTTTCATCAATTCTTAATGTAAGCAAATTGAGTTCTTGGGATAGGTATTCTATCAATACAGGATATAAGTCATATTCTGAAAATATTTTTTCTTGAATCGATGGGGGATTATTGTCTTCTGCATCAATAATTAATGAATTATGGAAGTCAATTCCTTTTACTGGTGAAAGATTTGAAGTTGGTTCATACCAATATTGGCGTGGACTTGGTTTTTCTTGATATTTTACACAAGGATTATTTTGAATTAAGTCTGGGAAAATACTATATAACTCTCGAATAACTTGTTGTTTAAAAGCA
Organism: Acinetobacter sp. L-24; assembly: GCF_056857555.1. The sequence goes on from NZ_JBSXNI010000047.1 coordinate 13,567, forward strand.
CTTTCATTGTTTTCAAATTTAATATTATTTCTTTTCTCAATATAGTCTTGAGGATATGTAGCAATTAATTTATCAGCAATAAATCTAGCTGTAAATTTTTGGTTAGGATTAGATTTTAAAAATTCTAATGCTTTTTGTGCTTGTGATAATTTCATATTATTGAGAAAAATAAAAAACCCCACTATTTCTAGCAGGGTTTTAATTTTATTTCAAATGTCTGACTTAGTGCTGTAATACCGAAATATCAGCCACTTTCGTAAACAAGCCTCGAAGCTGCGCAAGCATACGTAAACGGTTTGCTTTCAGGTCAGCATCATCAGCCATCACCATGACGCCGTCAAAGAACGCATCCACTGGCGCACGAAGTGCAGCAAGTGCAGACAACGCAGCAGTATAGTCTTTAGCAGCAAATAACGGCTCAACTTGAGGCGCAATTTTAGCAAGTTCAGCGAACAATGCTTTTTCAGCATCTTCAACCAAGTTTACTTCAACTACAGCACCTTCAGGAGCAGTTTCTTTTGCCAGAATGTTGGCAACACGCTTGTTCGCAGCAGCAAGAGCAGCCGCTTCAGGTAATGCACGGAAGTGATTAACCGCATTTACACGCTTGTCAAAATCAAGCGGTGATTTTGGCGATAACGCCTGAACAGCTTGAATCACATCAACAGCCACGCCTTGGTCTTCGTATTTCGCACGGTAACGACCTTCAAGGAATGCAACAGCATCCGCCAAAGTCTTGTCGTGATCTTTCAATACATCGCCATAAGCAGCAAGTGCAAGTTTGATCAAATCTTCAATTGAAACATCAAGCTCGTTTTCAGTCACAAGACGCAAAATACCAATTGCAGAACGACGTAGTGCAAATGGGTCTTTAGAACCTGTAGGCGCTTGACCAATACCGAAAATACCTGTGAGCGTATCTAAACGATCCGCAAGAGCAATGGTTGTACCAGTTTTGGTTTTCGGTAAAACGTCACCTGCGAATTTAGGTAAGTATTGCTCACCTAAAGACTCAGCCACTTCCGCATTTTCACCTTCAAGACGTGCGTAGTAAGTACCTGCAATACCTTGAAGTTCAGGGAATTCACCCACAAGCTCAGAAGTTAAGTCACATTTTGCAAGAAGCGCCGCTTTTTCAGCATCTTCCGCTTTTGCACCTGTAATAGGCGCAAGTGCTACAGCCAATTTCGCAATACGTTCAGACTTGTTCCAAAGCGTACCCAATTCAGCTTGGAATACCATGTTTGCAAGTTTCTCTTTACGAGATGCAAGCGGTTGCTTTTGATCTTGTAAGAAGAAGAATTCAGCATCTGACAAACGTGGACGAACCACTTTCTCGTTACCTTCAATAATTTGTGTCGGGTCTTTCGACTCGATGTTTGACACAGTAATGAAGTAAGGTTGAAGTTTATTGTCAGCGTTCACTAAGCAGAAGTACTTCTGGTTGTCCTGCATCGTGGTGATCAATGCTTCTTGAGGAACAGCAAGGAAGCGTTCTTCGAAGCTTGCACGAAGCGCAACAGGCCATTCAACGAGTGCAGTCACTTCGTCACGAAGATCCGCAGGGACAATTGCAATGGCATTCACTTCATCAGCAAGTGCTTTGACTTGTTGATCGATGATGGCTTGACGCTTTTCAAAAGACGCTACAACGTAAGCCGCTTTTAACTTCGCTAAGTATTCGTCTGCATGCGCTAAAGTGATTGCTTCAGGTGCATGGAAACGGTGGCCATAAGTCACGTTACCTGCTTTGTGGTCTTGAATTGTTGCATCAACCACATCGTTGTCTTTCAACAACACAACCCATTTCACAGGACGTACGAATTCAGTACGGCTTGCCGCAGAACGCATACGTTTTGCGATTGGAAGATTATCCAATGCATTTTGTAAAATTTGTGGCAATAAAACGTCAAGGCTTTGACCTTTGACATCTTTTAAATAGCATACTTTTTCAACTTTACCTGCTTGGAAAGTTGATACTTGATCAACCGTGATGCCTTGACCACGCATAAAGCCTTCAAGTGCTTTCGTCGGGTTGCCTTCAGCATCAAAGGCTGCCTGTTTGGCAGGGCCGTCAAAACGTTTTTGTGTGTCTGCTTGTGCAGCATCAACATTGACAATTTTAAGTGCAAGACGACGTGGTGCTGCATAGGCTTCGATTGAATCAAAAGCAAGACCAGCATCTTTTAAGCCTTTTACGGTTTCTGCATGTAAGGCATCACGTAATTTTTTCAGGCTTTTTGGTGGAAGTTCTTCACAACCCAATTCGAACAAAACGGTATGTTTAGACATTATTTGCTCTCCTTGTTTGCTTCTTTCGCTTCTGCTTCAACTTGTGCTTTTAACTGTGCCAACACTTCATCACGTAATGCAGGTTCAGCCATTGGGAAACCAAGTTCCGCACGTGCAGCCACATAGCTTTGTGCAATTGAACGGGCTAAGGTACGTACACGTAAAATATAACGTTGACGTTCAGTCACAGAAATCGCGCCACGCGCATCCAATAAGTTGAAGCTGTGTGATGCTTTCACGACTTGCTCATATGCAGGCAGTGGAAGTTTCGCTTCAATTAAGCGCGTTGCCTCAGCTTCGTAGAAATCGAACAATTCAAACATTTTTTCAACGTTGGCATATTCGAAGTTATAGGTCGATTGTTCCACTTCATTTTGATGGAACACATCACCATACGTTACCGTACCGAACTGACCTTTGGTCCAAACCAAATCATAAACAGAGTCTACACCTTGCAAGTACATTGCAAGACGTTCAAGACCGTAAGTGATTTCGCCAGTCACAGGGTAGCACTCAACACCACCGACTTGCTGGAAGTACGTGAACTGCGTTACTTCCATACCGTTTAACCAAACTTCCCAACCTAAGCCCCAAGCACCCAGTGTTGGAGATTCCCAGTTGTCTTCTACGAAACGAATATCGTGAACTAAAGGATCAATACCGATCGCTTTTAATGAATCGAGATAAAGCTGCTGGATATTGTCCGGGTTTGGCTTAAGCACCACCTGGAATTGATAATAATGTTGCAAACGGTTCGGGTTTTCACCATAACGACCATCTTTCGGACGACGTGACGGTTGAACATAAGCGGCATTCCAGGTTTCAGGACCCAGCGCACGAAGGAAAGTCGCAGTGTGGAATGTCCCTGCACCCATTTCCATATCATAAGGTTGCAAAATGACGCAGCCTTGCTCCGCCCAGTAAGTTTGTAAGGCAAGAATTAAGCCTTGGAAGGTATCAATATGCGATATGGCGCGACTCATGGTCATCCACTTAAAATTAGAGAAAAATTGTGCTCAATTATAAGGACTTTGCAGGGGAGTGGCAAAGGGTTAATGTACGGATACTTTTTTGAAAAAAATAAAACAGGCTTAAAGGATACGCGGCATTTAGAAGCTTACTGCGATTTTAGCTGTACTGGCCGATACAGGCTGATCTGAAAATCAGGAATAAATCAGATGTATGGCATGCTGTTAAGCGGAGAATCATAAAGTTCAACGGATCTCATACGATTGCGACTCTAAAATTAGTTTAATATTCACGCAATATAATAATGCTTAAAAATAAGGAACTTCATGACCACTTACCAAATTCAATGCCATTTAAAATACAAGGTCGTGCAACCGACAGAATTTATTTTTATGCTTCAGGCGGCACATCATTCCGATCAGAATATTCTCGAAGAAAAACTCAGCTTTAATCTGCCCGTAGCATGGCATGAATTTCAGGATGCTCAGCATCAAAACCGTCATGTTCGGCTACAGGTTGAACCCTGTGACGCTTTTGAGCTGAATTATACGGCGACAGTGGTTCGTCAACCGAGTCTCTCTCTTGAGCTTCAGCAAGGTCTGAAAGAAGTAGCCATTCCTGAGCTGCCCGATGAAGTCTTGCCTTATTTGCTGGCCAGCCGTTATTGCAATTCAGATTTATTACTGGAAATGGCGAAACGCTCATTTGGCTGGATGACACCGGGCTATACGCGGGTCAAGGCGATTGAACAGTGGATTTATAACAATATTTTTTATGTGTCTGGTAGTTCCGACCAATTTACCACTGCCACAGATGTACTGGTGCATCGTGCAGGCGTATGTCGTGACTTTGCCCATTTAGGCATTGCCCTATGCCGTGCCTTGGGAATTCCGGCACGCATGGTGGTCGGTTATGTGGAAATTGAAAAGTTTTTACCCGATTTTCATGCCATTTTTGAAGCCTATTTAGACGGTGGCTGGGTGCAGTTTGATCCGACCCGTTTGGCTCCAGTCGAAAATCTCATTCGGATCGGCACTGGAATCGATGCCGGAGATGTGGCATTTTCAACCTATTATGGTGAGGTCGAGCTGTTAAAAATCCAGCCATTGATTCAACCTGAATGAATGATAGGCCGTAATAAAAGTGATCTAAGAGATATCTAAGTGAAATGGCTTAAAAGGATTTTTTCCATTCCAGAGGTGGGCGGAGATAGCGCAGCCCTTATAAAAAAATCTGGTTGAGTATTTTAAGCTAAGCGAAATATTGTTTTAAAAAGCCTGCGTTCGCGAATGATGAAAAGATGTAAAACACAGATGCCTTTCATCTGGCTTGGTTCTATAATGCCCAAAATCTATAAACAATAAGATCAGGCGCATTGTGTTTCACTCCCATCTCGACTGGCTCAATACCTTAAAACCGAATTTCAAAGTCCTTCCACTCAAAGACCGTTTGCTCTGCGGAGCTGGAGCACTATTGGGTTTGGTAGTTTCGTCCTTGTTGAGCTTATGGATTTTGGGGGATTTTGAAGCCTGGTATATTGCCCCGATGGGCGCATCCTCGGTATTGCTGTTTGCGGTGCCTGCCAGTCCTTTGGCACAGCCCTGGAATATTCTGGTCGGGAATACCATTGCTGCCGTGATTGGCGTGAGCTGTGCCTTGTTAATTGCCAGTCCGACCGAAGCCTTTAGTGTAGCTGTGGCCTTGGCGATCGTCCTGATGATGACCACGGATTCCCTGCATCCACCGAGTGGCGCCGTAGCGATTACCGCAGTGCTGGGTGGCCAGCCGGTGCATGAACTCGGTTATGCCTTTGTATTTTATCCGGTACTACTCAATTCAATTTTACTGATGGTAATTGCCATTGTCTTTAACCGGATGATTGGCAAGGATTATCCGCAGCAAGCTCAACTAAATACTCGTTCCAAAGATCCGACGCCGACCCAGAAAGTCACCATTCAACCGCAGGATATTCAGGAAGTGCTGGATCAGCGCACCGAGCTGCTGGATATCAGTGAATATGACCTGCAAAAAATCATTCTGGAGGCACAAAACCGCGCCAATGCGCGTGCGGTGCATGAATTTAGCTGCCAGGATATTATGACGAAGGATGTGGCAACCCTGCATGAAAATGATGATATCCAGCACGCACTGGACAAGTTTAAACAGATGAACCTGATGAGCCTGCCCGTCGTTAATGCCGATGAACAACTGGTCGGTACACTGGCAATGTATCAGGTGGTGGAATGGTTCAAGCGCGCTGCCGATGTGCGCAGTAGCTGGGAACATCAGGTCAAACATATCATGACCCGTAAGGTAATTACGGTGCAGCCCTTACAACCCATTCAGGATCTGGTGCCGTACTTTGTCGAGCGTTCTTTTAACTATATTCCGGTGGTGAGCGAGCAGCAATTGGTGGGAATTATCAGTCGGGCAGACATGATTGCCGCTCTCAATCAGGAGCTGAATCATTTTAAAATGAAAGCTTAAAACCGGATTAAAACAGAAGTTAAAAGGCAGGACGTGATCAACTCTGGTCAGCTTGCCAGCTGAGAAAACTGTAAAATAGTGCCATTGGTAGAGAGAAATTCAGTAAAAACAAAAAATGGGAACTAAAATCTTCACTTGGAGGATGCGAAATATAAGCCAGAATCAGGGTTCCCAGTACGCAGCTCATTAAAATCGTGATGATATTAAACAGTTGATAATGGCGTAGCAGCAGGTGAGTCACTGATCGGAAAGGGAAGATCATCATCCAGTAAGTCAGGCAGACAAAAAAGCTAATAAAAAGCGCTGAAAACAGGCTCTTGAAAATGGAGAAAATCCCAGAGCTGGCTTCATGAAATAGCGCATAAGGGAATAAAATTACAGCGATGATCAAAGGGGTAAGCGCGAGGTTAAGCGTCATTTTCCAGGGAGAATTCTGGATCGGTTGAGAGATTAAGTGAAACATCCTGTCTACTATGTGTTTGCCACTTTTTGATGTTTTTAATATAGGGACTTTATCATTGTTAAATGCATATCATTTTTCGATGAGAGAAAGATTCAACATATAGGCGATTAATACGACAAAGCACACCGGAGTGTGCTTTGTGGATGGTGTGATGCTTAAAACTTTAATGATTAAATAAAGAACCAGTAAATAAACAGTGAAATAATAAAGATACACATGATATTCAGTACAAAACCGACTTTCATCATTTCGCTTTGCTGGATATGACCGGTTCCAAAAACAATCGCATTTGGCGGGGTAGCAACCGGCAGCATAAAGGCACATGAGGCACCAATACCAATGACAATCACCAGAATTTCTTTGGGCATGCCCATCTGATCCGCAATCGCGGCAAATACTGGTACCAGCAAGGCAGCTGAAGCGGTATTACTGGTAAATTCAGTCAGGAAGATAATAAAAGTAGCGACTACGAAAATAATCATCAGCGGGGAGGCATCACCAAAGGCATTGGCCAGAGTTTGACCCAGTACCAGCGAACTGCCTGAATCCTTCAGAATGGCACTCAAGCTCAGACCACCACCAAATAGGTACAACACCCCCCAGTCGGTATTTTCTGCAATCTGTTTCCAGCTTGCGGTACCCAGAATCACCACCATACAGGCAGCCAAAATTGCAATCCAGGTATCCGGCTGGGAAATACCAAAAATTTCGGTGAATTTTTTACTGAAAATCCAGGCAATTGCAGTACAGAGAAAGAGGATCATGGTGGCTATACGGGTGCCGGTCCAGGGAATGTCTTCGGTCACAAATTGTACTTTATGATTTAGTTTTGGACGTAGTACCAGATATAAACTGACCAGCATGGCGGGAAGAATAATGAACATCATCGGCAAGCCGATTTTCATCCAGTCGGCAAAATCATAGCCAAGTGCCTTGGCGGCAATGGCATTCGGAGGTGAACCGACCATGGTGCCCAGTCCGCCAATACTGGCTGAATAGGCAATGCCGAGCAGGATAAAGACAAAAGTTTTACGATCCTTGCTGACATCCAGATGTGAAAGCAAGCCTAAGGCCAAAGGCAGCATCATGGCAGCAGTCGCCGTATTGGAAATCCACATGGACAGCAGCGCCGTCACCACAAAAATCGCCAGTACAGAAATGCCCAGATGCCCTCTGGACATGGAGATGATCCACATGGCAATTTTCCGGTCCAGTTTCTGGATATGCAACGCCGTTGCCAGCGCAAAACCACCAAAAAACAGGAAAATGACAGGATCGGCAAAAGTGGCCAAAGCGGCTTGCGTGGTAATCGGAACCAGTTCTTCACCAGAGGCCATTGGCATGGCCAGTAATACTGCCATCACAGGGACGAGTAAAGCTGTAATCGTGATATGAATGGCTTCAGTCAGCCATAAAATACCGATAAAGGCTAAAAGTGCCAGTCCTTTATTGGCATTCTGGTCATAGGGCAGGTAAAGATATAAGCCATAGGCTACAATGGCTGCGACAAAAATAAGAATCCAGCCTTTAAGCAGCCCTTTGGGCATGGCATTGGTCGGGGTAGCTAGGTTGGTCTGAGTCATATGCTCTCCTTGCAAGATTTTTATTTACATCATTTTTTATATTAGCTTTAAATTTGTAATTTTGTTTTGCTTAAAAAATATCCTATTTAAAGATACTATAACCAGATTGTTGCAATAATCCAGTACTTTGCCAGAAGGCATACAGGCCCAAGCCGAAAAGTAAAGCCAAGACAATCCATTTGAAGTGTTGCTGAGATAAACGATGGCGTATTTTGCCTCCAATCCAGACACCAGCAAGGGCGAATAAGCTGATCCCGATCAGAATATGCTGTTGATGGGTTTCCAGTGTGATCAGAATTGGAAAAAGTAAAACCAGCTGGATCAGTTTACCGGCAATGAAATTGAGATTACTGATAATGACAATAGCTGTTTTAGACAGCTGGCAACTCATCAGATACATCATTAAAAAAGGTGCCATAGCATTGGTCGCACCTCCAATAATGCCGGCCAGTAAACCAAAACAGAGCATACTGGAAATATGCGGACTAACTTGCAAAGGCCGTGCCCGTAATTGGTCCAAGACATAAAATATGATTACTAGACCTAATAACAGTTTTAAATAAGCCTCATTTAGCCAAAGTAACAGTTTGACCCCGAGTACACTGCCGATCAGGCTACTAAGCATTAGTGGCCAATAGCGTTTTATATAATAGCCAATGCTATTCAAGAGACTATGCGTAGGATCGGCATTCAGCATGATCAGATTCAGCAGCAGGCAGGGCAGAATGACAAGCGTAACCGCGATACTAAGCGGATATGCACTGGACAGAACAGCCGTACTCATCATGGGAAAGCCAAAGCCGCTTAAACCATGCAGCAGGGCTGCTAAGGCACAGAGCCACAGCATCATCCATTCTGCCTGAGTCATGTGAAATCCATTTCAAAAATTGGAATCTTGAACTTATCGTGAATTCAACTAAGAAAGAAAGTGAAAAGCTGTAATACAGCAAAGAAATAACAAAAAATATAGGCAAAAAAAGCCACGATAACTTGGGGAAATTACCGTGGCATCAAAATTTCATCCCATTTAACCGGGGTGAAAGAGGAAGCTCTGCGATGAAACTGGTTAAGAACGCTTGTTAAAAATGACTGTACAGCTTAATAGCGTTTATCCTGATTCACTGTACGCACAGGATTTTGATAGCCCTGAGGTTGATGAACGCTGTCATGATCAATTCTGTACTGTTTTTTCGGCATGATTAACCACAACACCAGATAAACCAAAATACCCGGGAATGCGGCACTCATGATTGAAATCACCACAAAAATCAGACGTAATAAATTTGCGTTCCAACCAAAACGTTCAGCAATACCACCCATCACACCTGCAATCATGTTTGAGCGGTTAGAGCGATATAAACCAACATTGGCCATTAAAATCTCCTGATTAAAAATAGGTTTGAATCCTAAAACTGGATCCATACTTAAAGAAATGGAGTTTACTTAAACTTTTTAAAGTGCTGATTACAAATAAAATCGTTAAGTAATGTTAATAAAGATTAAAACCAGATCTAAGAGCTACTAACATAGTGAAAATTCTATTGAACTCTTGTGTAAAGTTCATCAGCTTTGCTGTGTTCTTTTTGCTCGCCATGTTTCCTATTTAGGTTTGTTAAAAATGAAATTGGATGTATCACGTTGTACATTAAGCAGTTTTTTTAAATGTAGCCTGATGTTGGGGAGTGTGGTGATTTTGCAAGCCTGTGATCAGCAGCAAGTCAAACCTGAAGGGGAAAGTCAGGCGACCTCAGAAGAGGGCGTTAAAATTTCCACTGCCAATACGAAGGCCGATGTAGTGACTGTCAGCGCCAAATCCTTAACTCAGGTCGCAGGGCAGGCGACTGTTCCGGTAGAAGCTGATTTAAACCCAGTAACTGTACCAGAGGATGCTAAAGCATTTATTGGCCGCTATCATACTGAAATCGATTGTGATGGCCGCTTTGCGCCTTGTACTGAAGGTAAGGCAGAATTTATTTTGACTCTAATGCCGGACGGTACGGTGCATCGCAGTATTTTACAGTATGGGAAGGTATTTATTGATAATACCAAAAGCAGCACCGCTCACAATATCACCTACCGTAAAGACCGCTGGTTTATCAATCCTGAGCGTACCGATATAGTAGTGAATCGTAAAGAAGGGGCGAGCTTTTACTATAAGATTAAAGATTCAAATCACTTAGTCATGAATCTGGAAAAAATCTATAGTGAAAAGGAAAAAACCAACCGGGAATTATTTGATCGTGGCTATCCGGCACCTTCAAAAGCCTATGAACTGGTCAAAGACACATCCTTTCATATTCAAGAATAATGCCCGATAATAATCGGCTGATCTGGTCGAAAGCTTAATTCAAATACTATTTAGATTAGACAATAAAGGCAAGTTGCGGGAACGCGTGAACATAAAATCTGGATGCAGAAATACACGACCAAAACATCGCAATTTAATTAAAATATAATAAGGGAAATCAGAGAAACATTCTAAGGAAAGAATGGTGGGTCGTCCGCGATTCGAACGCGGGACCAACGGATTAAAAGTCCGCTGCTCTACCAGCTGAGCTAACGACCCCGAGGAATAAAAATGATGATGACCATTTTTATGACGCAAAAGTGTGGTGTACTTTTACGTGATCCTTTCGGAAGATGGTGGGTCGTCCGCGATTCGAACGCGGGACCAACGGATTAAAAGTCCGCTGCTCTACCAGCTGAGCTAACGACCCATCAAGGGATATCAAATAAGTGGTGGGTCGTCCGCGATTCGAACGCGGGACCAACGGATTAAAAGTCCGCTGCTCTACCAGCTGAGCTAACGACCCCGAACTATTATTCAAACTAGGTTTGAATATGCAGTGCAAGTCAAGCTAAATAGCTTAAAGCACCACTTTGTTTGATGGAGCGTATTGTAGCAAGATCTCATTTCAGCGCAAGCAAAAAATAACAAAGTTGCCCATGTTTGATTATAAATACAACAATTATGCTTTATCTAAACAAAAAATAGGCAACTTCAGTACTTAGAAGCGATATTGATAGGCTTGGATATTGGCAAAAATATCTGCGGTGAGCTCGGAATACGCCGTTGCACCTGGCAATAAGACCAGCAGGCGTTCATCGGTTTTACTCGGATCAAATGCTTGCTCTTTCAATTTATTTTTCTGGTATTTAAAGGTGCCTGTAGTTTCGACCTGCTGTTGTAAGCGTAAAAATACCGGTACCGCATAAGCCGGTAAGCATTTTTTAAAGCAAGCGGTCATAGCTGCCAAATCTGCATCATTTAATTCTAGATCAGGTTGCAGGGTAATCGCGGCCATACCGGCACGACCATTGGTATTGGGAATTTCTACGCCATACACCACTGCTTCAACGATTTTGTCATACTCGATCAGCATGTTTTCCACTTCAGTTGTAGAAACATTTTCCCCTTTCCAGCGGAAAGTATCACCCAGACGATCGACAAACTGCGCATGACGGAAGCCGATATTGCGCACCAGATCTCCGGTATTGAAGTAAGCATCACCTTGGGTAAATACATCCTGCATGATGACTGACTTGTTTTTTTCCGGATCGGTATAGCCATCAAAGGGTGAACGGCGGGTAATTTTACCAATTAATAAACCAGTTTCGCCTTTTTTCACCCGCTTGCAGCGTCCTTTGGCATCCCGTACCGGCTCATGTTTATCTTTATCAAAAGCAATAATCGCATACGGTGTGGGTGAGAAACCAACAGTATTGTCAAAATTGAAAATATTGCTAAAGCCGACATTGCCTTCACTGGAGGCATACAGTTCCAGTACTTCCTGAATGCCAAAACGGGATTTAAATTTATCCCAGATATTCGGGCGCATCCCGTTACCAATCATCTTGGTCACGCGGTGGCCTTTTTCCAGTTCAGATGGGGGAGCATCCATCAGATAGCGGCACAACTCACCGACATAACCAATCGCAGAGGCATCAAATTTTTGCACATCCTTCCAGAAAGAAGAGGTCGAAAATTTACGGCGAATAGCCAGGGTGCTGCTCCCTGCAATGACACCGCACCAGCACACCACCATGCCTGTGGCATGATAAAGCGGGAGGGTACAGTACATCACATCATCTTTATTGAGATTCAGCACATGCCCATAGGTGCCATAAGCCAGCGTCCAGCGACCATTGGTAAAGATCACCGCTTTAGGTAGACCCGTGGTGCCCGAGGTGTAAATATAGAACAGCCCGTCTTTGCCCTGTACCGAATGAGTAGTTGATGGATTGAATTTGGGAGCAAGATCGGTTTTTTCAGCCAGGTTGATAAAGCCTTCAGGCGCCTGACCCGGATCGGCTTGAGTGTTTTGATTTGCAAACCAGTGCAGGCGGTCACTGCTAATATTCAGGTCATTACAAATCTCGTTGACTGCATGACGACACTCTTCACCCACAATCAGGGCAATCGGTTTGACCAGATTGATACTGTGCGTCAGCACCTTGCCGACTTGAGAGGTATTGACCAGAGCGGTGGTCACACCCAGTTTAGCCAGACCAATCACGCTGGCAATCAGCTCAGGGCGGTTCTCGACCATGACAGCAACAACATCACCTTTCTTGGCGCCCAAGGATAGATAGAAATGGGCAATCTGGTTGGCCCAGGCATTGAGAGCAGCATAGCTATAGCTTTGCTCTTCAAAACGCAAGGCAATGCCTTCCGGGTTACGCTTGGTGGCTTTTTCAAAAGCCAGACCCAGCCCGGCCGGTGTGTTCGGAGTACGTAAATATGCCTGTCTTAGACCAGTGAGCAAATTGGGCACTTTGGTCAAGAAAGCCGGGATTTTGGCAGCGACATCTGCAATCCCAATCAGATCGTGTGGTTTCATTTGGGTCATGAGAATCCTATTTATTTTTCGTATCCGATACGTTCAATTTATATACAGTAGACGAGCTATCCATCTTTTAGCGTTAAAACACTAGTGCAATCAACCTATTCTGACTAAATCTAGCAAAAAAAACCTAGTCACCGAAATGACTAGGTTTTTTTAGATGACTGCAATTGAGCAAATTATGATTCAGTTGCAGTATTGGCTTTTTTCGGTGGACGACCACGTGGACGACGTGGACGAGCAGCCTGTTTCTCCGCTTTTTCAGCTTCGCTGGCTTCAGTGTCTTCTGTTGTTACTTCGGCCTGATCCTGGGCTTCTGTAACAGGAGCTTCTGATTCAGCATTTGCTTCAACTGGCGCAGCATCTCTAGGTTGAGCTTCAGTCACTGGAGCCGCTTCTGTAGGAGCTGTATCTACTGGTGCCGTCGTTTCAGTCGCTTGTTCAGCTGGCTGAGCATTTACGGTTTCTTCAATAGCGATTTCAGTGGCTACTGGAGTTTCAGTTGCTGCTGCTTCAGCAGACTCTGCTTGTGCTTCTGTTGCTACAGGTGCTTCTGGTACAGTTTCAACTGCCGGAGCTGTTTCTACTTTAGCCTGTTGCTTGGCTTGTTGCAGGGCCTGTTCTGCAGCCTGTTTAGCCAGACGGCGACGCTCACGTGGATCGTTTGCGACACGTTTGTCCGACACCGGTTTTGGTGGAGTTAGATCCAGAACTGGAGCAGGCTCTGCTTCAACCTTGGCTACGGTCACTTGAACATCACGGGTGACCGGTTTTTTCTCTGTGGCAGGCGTTGCTGCAGCCACCAGACTCGCGTTGTACTCTTTTGTGAACTTCTCTAGAGCACGGTTGAAGGTTGGCAATAAACCAAACTGTTCAATCAGTACGGAGCAGTCTTCACCATAAACATGGCGAATCAGGCTACCAATGGTGAACTGACCCAACGTTGGTACTTGTGAAGGAGTCAACTTCTGAACTGTAGCCTGTTGAGGCTGTCCTTCACGCTGCTGACGACGACGCTGACGCGGATCGTTGCTGGCACGTGGTTTTTCAGCGCTTGATTCTTCAGCTGGCACAACCTCTTCAACAGGAGCTGTCAGTGCAGCTTCCACTACATTTTCAGCAGCGGCTTCTTCAACTGGCGCATCTGCCGGTGCAGTAACTTCAACCGTTGGCGTTACAACTGCAGCATTGTCATTCAATGCCACGATTTCGCTTTTCGCCTGGTCAATATTCACGACCATGGCTGTTGGCATCACGTCTTGACGTGGTGCATCGACCAACTCAACACGAAGCTGCTTGTCATTGACTGCTGGCGCTTCAACGACTGCAGGTGCTACTTGTTGAGCTTGCTCATTCAGTACGCTTGGATCGCGGTGGCGATTTGGACGTTCCTGACGTGGCTGGTTACGGCGGTCACGACGTGGCATTGCCTGTTGTGGCTGTTGTTCATTGTTTTGAACATCATTTTGCTGAGATGGCTCGTTATGATGCTGACGGCGAGAATTACGCTTGTTTTCACGTGCTTCATGACGTTGTTCTTGACGAGATACCTGAACCACTTCTTCATGCACCTGATGTTGCTGAGGAGCGGAAGCTTCAGACTGAACCTGCTCACGCGGTTCTTTGTGCTTCGGATTGCGTGGTTTTTTGTTGTTATGACGTGGTGCTCTTTCATCACGCTCTGCCGGTTTTTCAGCATCACGTTCCTGTTTTTGCGCTACAGTCGATGGTGCCAGGTAAGCATTGCTGCTTGCCGGAGCAGCAGGTTGAGACACTTGCTGTGGAGCAGGTTGTGCCACCGGTGCAGACAATTGACCGAACTGACCACGGCTCACCGCACCGCCATTGATCATTTGTTCAATTGCTGCAGCTGCATTGTTGGCAGTACGCGATTGATCAACAGTCGCTGCCTGTTTTTGAACAAACAGGTTTTCTAACCATGCGCATGGGCTAGATGCAGGAGCAGCAACTTGTGCTTGGGCTGGAGCTTGTTGCGCAACAGGTACTTGCTGTGCATTTTGGTTTTGCTGGTTACGGCGTTTATTGTTTCTGCCGTTGTTTTGCTGTTGAGCAGGCGCTGGTGCAGCAGCATGCGTATGTTGTTCTTCTTCTAAATGCCATTCAGATGACTCATAGCCCAACTCTTTTTCACTTGAACGAGTTGCTTCAGTACGTTCATAGCTGGTTGGTGCAAAGCCTTCGGCATTATAAGTGATTTCATAATGCGGTGTTTCCAGATGCGGGTGAGGCAACACAGTCACACGTACATTTGAAGTCTGTTCTAAATAGACCAAGGTGTGACGTTTTTCATTCAATAAGAAGGCAGCAATTTCGACTGGAACTTCGACTTGAACTTCACCATGACGTTCACGTAGCGCGATCTCTTCCACTTTACGCATAATCGAAAGTGATAAAGAACGAAGATCACGAACCATGCCGGTACCATGGCAGCGTGGGCAAACGTAGCCAGTCGCTTCTTCAAGAGAAGGACGCAGACGTTGACGGCTCATTTCCATCAAACCAAAACGTGACAATTGACCGAACTGGATACGGGCACGGTCACTTTGCGTCGCTTCACGCAGCTTCGCTTCCACCATACGCTGGTTGCGGTCTTTGGTCATGTCGATGAAGTCGATCACCACCAGACCACCGATATCACGTAAACGTAATTGACGCGCGATTTCTTCTGCCGCTTCAATATTGGTATTTAACGCGGTGTCTTCAACGTCGCTACCGCGAGTCGATTTTGCCGAGTTAATGTCAATTGACACTAAAGCTTCAGTTTGATCGATTACGATCGAACCGCCCGAAGGAAGTTTTACTTCACGTTCATAAGCAGTTTGAATTTGACTTTCAATCGCGAAATGCGCAAATAAAGGTTCATTTAAGGTATAAGTTTTCAGTTTTTCTAACTGACGTGGCATTACCGCTTTTACGAAGTTATAAGCTTCGTTATAAGCTTGTTCTGAGTCAATCAGGATTTCAGCAACATCATCACGCAGGTAGTCACGAATGGCACGTGTTACCACACCCGCTTCCTGATGTACCAGCATTGGCGATGGGCCTGAACTTGCCGTGCTCTGGATTTGTGCCCAAAGGTCTAACAAGTGCTGTAAGTCGAGTTGCAATTCTTCTTGTGAACGGCCAATCCCGGCAGTACGCACAATCACGCTCATACCACGTGGCACGTTCAGTGTTGCCAGCATTTCTTTCAGTTCTTCACGCACTGAACCGGAAATCTGACGGCTGATACCACCACCTTTCGGGTTGTTTGGCATTAATACCAAATAACGGCCAGCAAGTGAGATAAAAGTAGACAGGGCAGCGCCTTTGTTGCCACGCTCTTCTTTTTCCACCTGAACCAGAAGTTCGGTGCCTTCAGTGATCAGTTCACGGATATTTGAAGTTTGGCGAGGGTCGGCTTTGTAATATGAATTTGCGATTTCACGCATTGACAGGAAGCCTTGGCGACCTGCACCGTATTCAACGAATACAGCTTCTAAAGAAGGTTCAACGCGAGTCACGTGACCTTTGTAGATATTGGATTTTTTTTGTTCACGGGTACGATTTTCTAAATCAAAATCGTAAAGACGCTGACCAGTGACAAGTGCAACGCGAATTTCTTCGGCATGTGTTGCATTAATCAACATACGTTTCATGGGTGTAACACCTTATAGTGATACACAGCAAAAAATCGCTATACACGTAGCGAACATCACACATCACGGATCAATGGCTCAAATCTGCAATGAATTTCATTGTGGTTTGAGTCTTTTATGACCGAGCTCTATTTAATATAGATGGGCTTCGGTTTTTGATTCACGTATTGATGATGGCAATACGGCTTCAATCTTTAAACGGATTAAAGTCACCTGAACGCTTCACTGGCGGACGAGCGGTGCATTGGATGTGTGTAACTTTCACTGTCACATTGCTCGAAGATCATCCCTTCTTTATAGAAAGTGTCTTGATACGGAATTGTCGTCGTATCTTTACAAACTGTGCAGATCCAATGCATCAACGCTGTAGCCTGAAGTCGTCTTCAGGTTGCGACTAATCTGATGTGTATCAGTTTACGTTTAAAAACCAACAAAGTTGGCGACATATTTTTTAAGACAAACTGATTTATGTACCTGAGGTACAATTAAACGCAACAGTTTGCTTTGTTTGCCGATATAATAAGCCTTCGGCGTGGCATAATTCTTTGGGGACCTTCCCGTATCATGTGAGTCTTTAATTGAACAATCAAGTTCAGAAAAATCTGAAATGATTCAACTTTTACTCACAAACGATGGTTTCCGTGCGCTGACTATATCAAACCTTGCATCATCTGCCTATGGGCTAAGCTTATGTTTCTTGTGTAAAGCATAACCTAAGTGATCAGTTTTTAATCAATTTTAGTATTTTTTGGGTCATAGTAACTGTATGAATTCTACGCAACAATGGCAAAACGTCACTTGGTTTGAAGTGGATGAACATCAAGATGGACAACGCATCGATAATTTCCTGTTTAGTCGTCTGAAAGGTGTGCCAAAAAGCCGTATCTATCGTCTGATTCGTGAAGGCCAGGTTCGCGTTAATAAAAAACGCATTAAAGCAGAAACCAAACTCGCAATCGGCGACCAGATTCGCGTTGCGCCGATTCGCTATGAACAAAAAGATGAATCTGCTGCACCTGTTTCTGACAAAGTGGCACAAGGCTTATTGGCCCGTGTGATTTATGAAGATGAAGGTTTGATGGTCGTGAATAAACCTTCCGGAATTGCTGTGCATGGTGGTAGCGGTGTGGCCTATGGCCTGATTGAGGGCTTGCGTGCCGCAACCGGTAAAAAGTATCTGGAACTGATTCACCGGATTGACCGTGATACTTCCGGTCTGGTGATGATTTCCAAAAAGCGTAGCGTGTTGAAAACATTACAAGATATGTTGCGTGAACATAAAATCAAAAAAACCTATGCCGCTGTAGTAAAAGGGCAGGTCAGTCTGGATAAACAGCTGATTGATGCACCTTTACATCGTTACGAGCTGGCCAATGGTGAACGTCGTGTCTGCGTGTCCCCGAAAGAAGGTAAAGAGTCTAAAACCCAGTGGAATGTGCAGGAACGTTTTATGCATGCCACACTGGTGTATGCATCTCCGCTTTCTGGTCGTACCCATCAGATTCGTGTTCATGGTTTGAGTATTGGTCATCCGCTAGTAGGCGATGAAAAGTATGGTCATGAAACAGAATATCGTGGGCCAAAACCACGCCGTTTGTGTTTACATGCAATGCGTCTGGACATTCCGGGCTATCCAGCAATTGAAGCACCATTGCCAGAAGATATGCAGAGTCTGGTGGCGCAGTTAAGAGCGCAGAAAGCGGATAAACCGGCTGCCCAATAAGGACTTATTTTTTCTTTTAATAAATTTAATCCACCCTCACCCTCCTTTGAAAAAGGAGGGAATTCCCCTATTTCTTAAAGAGGGCTAGGGGAGATTAAATTTCGAAAGAATCCTCTCCCTAAGCAGCACTGCTGAGCAAGTCTCCTTCTTGCACGTCGTTTAAAGCAGTGCTTTAAACTCGTTCAGGAGAGGGAACGTTACTTATTAAATAGTAATGTTGAATTAAAACTTCATTGATAATTCGACTTTATTGGTTCTTTTATTAAAGTCATTTGCTTAAGAATGAAAAATTCCTTCTCCTTGTAGGAGAGGGCTTCAAGACTGAATCAAATCTAGGAAATCTTTTATGAACTCACCTGTAAAATTGGTCATTTTCGATTGGGATGGCACTTTATTTGATTCAGTCGGTCAAATCGTGGCGAGTTTGCAGTTTGCCGCACAGCAGTTTCAGCAGCCGTTAACGGATGCAGATGCGAAAAGTATTATTGGACTGGGTTTACCTGAAGTTGCACAGCGTTTATTCCCGACAGTACCAGAATTACATAGCGATATTTTACAGGCCTATTCAGATCACTATGTTGCCAACTCATCAGGAGATTCCTGGTTTGAAGGCGTAGCGCACATGCTCGCGGATTTACAGCAGCAAGGCGTGAAACTGGCTGTCGCTACAGGGAAAAGTCGTAAAGGTCTGGATCGTGTATTGAAACAGACGAACAGTGAGGAGCTATTTGTGACCACGCGCGCAGCCAGCGAAACCCGTTCCAAACCTCATCCATTAATGTTAGAAGAAATTCTGGCAGAAACCGGTGTGCAGGCTGAACATGCGATTATGGTCGGTGATACGTCTTATGATCTGGAAATGGCGCAAAATATTGCCATGCCAAGTGTTGGGGTAAGTTATGGCGTGCATGCGCCTGAACTTTTAGCTCAATTTAATCCCGTTTGTATCGTGGATGATGTGGCTGCTTTGCATAGCGCATTGCTGGCTAAAGTCCAATGGAAACAAGCAGTTTAATCCAGTATCTTGGTTGCAGTGCAAGGAATGTGTTTCCCCGGTTTGAATTGGCTGGGGAATGCTGCAGATTTAAGCGCTGGTTCTTATCTTTTAGTCTAAAGTCGTAATTGTACTGATTTTATTCGGTCATATTATGGCAGTTATTTTGCTAAATAACGATATGTTTTAAATAATAAGATTTTGTTTTATTTAAATTTTTATGAATTCTCCTTATAGATAATAGCTATAGCAAAAAATAAAATAACTATTGGCACAAACGCCGGATTTTTCCCATCCTAAAACTGTTTATTCCTATGCTCGTTCTGAGAAAGGCAGTCCATGCTGATGATCAGCCTGATCATTTTCATATTTTCTGTCCCTCTTAGATCCCGGCATAAGCCTAATTTTTGCAGTTTAAGGAAACATTGATGTCGAATTCTGCTGTTGTTGAATCAGTTGCACAAGCACTTCGTAGCGCTGAATTATCACAAACTGCGATTGCACCGATTCGCCCGGAACTTGGCGGTGAAAGTGCTGACGTAGATATCGCCTATGCCGTTCAGGAAGTGAATACCGAGCGTGCTTTGTCTGAAGGTCGCCGTCTGGTGGGTCGTAAAATTGGTTTGACGTCTAAAGTCGTTCAAGCGCAACTGGGTGTAGATCAGCCGGATTTCGGTATGTTATTTGCCGACATGGCCTATGGCGATGGTGAAGCAATTCCAGCTGGCCTTCTGATTCAGCCGAAAGTTGAAGCAGAAATCGCATTGGTGATTAACCAGGATTTAACCAAAGAAAAACACACGTATGCAGACATTATCAGCGCAACTGATTATGCACTGCCTGCAATTGAAGTGGTCGATAGCCGTATCGAAAACTGGAAAATCAGCCTGATTGATACTGTGGCGGATAACGCATCTTCTGCTGCATTTGTCTTGGGTTCTCAGCCGGTTAAGTTAGAAAAACTTGATCTTGTGAACTGCAAGATGGTGATGACGCGCGGTGAGGAAGTCGTTTCTCAAGGCGTGGGTAAAGCATGTCTTGCAAACCCACTCAATGCTGCGGTTTGGCTTGCAGATGAAATGGTGCGTCGTGGCCGTCCATTGTTGGCAGGTGACATCATCTTGACGGGTGCTTTAGGTCCAATGGTTGTGGCGCAACCAGGTGATGAATTCAAAGTTGAAATTGAAGGCTTCGGTTCAGTAACCGCTGCATTCGCTGCTGAATAATCAAGATTCCAAGAGAGTACATTCATGAAAAAGATTAAATGTGCAATGATTGGTCCAGGGAATATTGGTACTGATTTGCTTTATAAATTACAACGCAGCGAATGGTTAGAGCCTGTTTGGATGGTGGGGATTGACCCGACTTCTGAAGGTTTGGCGCGTGCTGCGAAAATGGGTTTAAAAACCACAGCTGAAGGCGTTGATGGTCTTCTTCCTCATGTGATTGCTGATGACATCAAAATTGCATTCGACGCAACTTCTGCCTATGTCCATGCTGAAAACAGACGCAAGCTGAATGAACTTGGCGTGTTGATGATCGACTTAACGCCTGCTGCGATTGGTCCATTTTGTGTACCACCAGTCAACCTTGAAGCATTACTACAAGCGGGCGAAGTACCAAACGTGAACATGGTGACATGTGGCGGTCAGGCAACGATTCCGATGGTGGCTGCGGTTTCTCGCGTTCAACCTGTTGAATACGGCGAAATCATTGCAACTGTATCGACTAAGTCGGTTGGTCCGGGAACGCGTAAAAACATTGATGAATTCACACGTACTACTGCAGGTGCCATTGAGAAAGTCGGCGGCGCGAAACAAGGTAAAGCGATCATCATCATTAACCCGGCTGAGCCACCTCTAATGATGCGTGATACTGTTCACTGTCTAGTAGAAGGTGAGCCGGATCAGGCAGCGATCACTGAATCTGTACATGCCATGATCAAGGAAGTTCAAAAATACGTACCAGGTTACAAGCTTGTAAATGGTCCTGTATTTGATGGCAACCGTGTATCAATTTACTTGGAAGTTGAAGGTCTGGGTGACTTCCTGCCGAAATACGCAGGCAACCTGGATATTATGACTGCAGCAGCTGCACGTACTGCAGAAATGTTCGCAGAACACGTGTTCAACATCGCTGAAGCTTAAAGGAATACCAAAATGTCTAAGATTATTGTTCATGATATGACTTTGCGTGATGGTATGCACCCGCAGCGCCATCAAACGACTGTTGAGCAAATGATTGCAATTTCAACAGCACTTGATGATGCTGGCGTACCTTTAATTGAAGTAACACACGGTGACGGCCTGGGTGGTTCATCAGTGAACTACGGTTTTGCTGCTGCAACGGATGAAGAATACTTGTCTGCTGTTGTGCCACGTATGAAAAATGCAAAAATTTCTGCATTGCTTTTACCTGGTATCGGTACGGTTGACCATTTGAAAATGGCACATGAAATTGGTGTTTCTACCATTCGTGTGGCGACGCATTGTACTGAAGCGGATTGTTCTGAGCAGCACATCACCGCTGCACGTAAACTAGAAATGGACACTGTGGGCTTCTTGATGCTTGCGCATATGGCATCTCCTGAAAAATTGCTTGAAGAAGCAAACAAGATGGTGTCTTACGGTGCAAACTGTATCTATGTGACAGATTCAGCGGGTTATATGCTTCCGCAGGACGTGATCGACCGTGTGGGTCACTTACGTCAACACTTGGATTCAAGCATTGAGCTTGGTTTCCACGGTCACCACAACTTAGGCATGGGTGTATCGAATACTGTTGCTGCGGTTCAGGCAGGTGCGGTACGTGTTGATTTGGCGTCTGCAGGTTTAGGTGCTGGTGCGGGTAATACACCACTCGAATTGTTTATCGCTGTGGCAAACCGTATGGGTATGGACACTGGTGTTGACTTGTTTAAAGTACAAGACGTTGCTGAAGATCTGGTGATTCCAATGATGCACAACCCGATCCGTGCCGACCGTGATGCGGCAACTTTAGGTTATGCCGGTGTTTACTCTTCATTCCTGTTGTTTGCTAAACGCGCTGAAGCGAAATATGGCGTATCTGCGCGTGAAATCCTGATGGAACTTGGTCGCCGTGGTACGGTTGGTGGTCAGGAAGACATGATCGAAGACTTGGCATTAACCATGTCTAAAGCGCGTGAGTTACAAGCTTAATTTTTAATGCAATCGTATTAAAATAAGGCTAATAAAAAAGCATCCAAAGTGGATGCTTTTTTATTATGAAGTAGTTTTAATAATATATTAAAACTCTGATCTCAGATATTTTAGTTATAGTGTTATGTGAAGATTATTTTAGTTTAATTTTTTCCTTAAACATAAAAACGATAAATAAAAAATATTATCTTAAAGTTTTTAAAAAAATTGCGCTTATTAATAAAGGAAACAGAAATTTGAATTAAATATCCGGTCAAATTTTTATTTTCTTTAATCGGTTTAAAATCTAAGAGATTGAGCGCTTAAATCTGGGCTTGGAATATGGAGAGCTAAAAGAGCAAAAGTTTAATACTGTGGTCGGATTTTTTATTTAAACCGACTTGCGCATGATGGCGGCATGGATTTTATCAGCTGAATGGGGAACTCATCATGCGTCGTCACAATTTACGGATTGCAATGCTTGCTGCGACAGCAACTTTAGGGACAACTGCAACGAATGCAGATTTTATTGACGACAGCAATGTTCAACTCAAATTTAAAAACTTTTATCTAGACCGTCAGTATCAAGATAACTACTCATCACGTAACTGGGGTTCTTGGTCACAAGGCGTGACTCTGGATGCCAAGTCCGGTTATCACGATATCGGTGGTGGTGTGCAGGTCGGTGCTGATGTACTGGTTCAGCATGCAGTTAAACTCAATGGCCGTGATAAAAATCCGGACTGGGTTTTACCACACGATGGCAAAGAATCAAAAGACCATTTCGGTAAAGTCGGCGCGACCTTAAAAGCCAAAGTGTCACAAACTGAACTGAAAGTCGGTGAGTTATTGCCTGTATCTCCAGTCTTGGTATTTGATCCATCGCGTCAGTTATTGACGACTTATAGTGGTGCCTGGTTAGAGTCTAAAGACCTTAAAGATACCAAGTTAACTCTGGCTTATATTGATGGTATTAACAACCGTTATGACAACCAGTTCCGTGATTTAACTAAATTTTCTCCACCAAGTTTCTATGATACGGGTGCTGAAGCTGATGGCATGTGGATTGCGGGTGTAGACCACCAGCTTACTAAAGAAGTAGGGGCGAGCTACTGGTATGCCGATGTTCAAGACATTTACCAACAGCATTATCTGGGTGTGAATTATAAAACTGCGCTTGGTGAAAAAACCAAATTAGATAGCCACATCCGTTACTTCGATAACTCGGAGTCAGGTGACAAGCTGTATGGTGAGATCGATAACCAGGCATTATCTGTCGCTGCAAAAGTGAATCATGGTGCACATACCGTAGGTGTAGGTTACCAGCAAATGTTTGGTGATAGCGCATTCCCGACATTGGGTGGCTGGGTGCCACAGCCTTATCTGGCGAACTGGGGGGTAGCGACCTTTACCGCGCCTGAAGAAAAGTCATGGAATGTTGCTTATGGCTATGATTTCTCTGAAATGGGTGCAAAAGGCTTAAATGTAACAGCCGTATATTTCAAAGGTTATGATCAGAAAGGGACGGGGGCGTATCAAGGTCAGAACTTCAATACGGATGAAGTGAATGCCATCGTGAACTACACTGTGCCAGAAGGTAAATTAAAAGGTTTGGGTGTACAGGCGATGTATATTGATGTGAATTTTGCCAATCCAGCAAAACCAGACCTGCAAGAATACCGTGTCGCCACCACTTATACGCATAAATTCTAATACCCGTATATTTTAAAAGCAGTCAGTCTTCTGGCTGCTTTTTGGTTTAGGAATGCAGTTAAAACCTTAGTTTATGTAGGGTTTAATTTATAAAAAAATATATAAAACAAACACTTAAATTATATCTATTTTGTTGGGTGCAATCGTAATTTTGTATCAGTTTGCTGCAGCTGAGCGGTTAATATAAGGGTGTACACAAGTCATTTTAATGAGTCAACTTGACGTCGAATTCTTGAAAATAGAGGGACACGCAAGCGAAAGACTGTAAGAGGAAGCAATATGAGCACTGTTCAAATCCCTGACTATCAAACAGATCCATTCTTTGGCTTAGAAGACAAATGGATTGAAACCGCTGAAGGCGAGTTGACCCATTACCACGAAATTGGTGAAGGTACGCCTATTCTATTTTTACACGGTTCAGGTACAGGTGTATCGGCCGCGGCAAACTGGTGGTTAAATCTGCCACAAATTGGTGAACAGGCACGTTGTATCGCGATTGATACCGTTGGTTATGGCCAAACTGTGGTTGCGCCGGGTACTGAATATGGTATCCGTGCCTGGGTAGATCATGCGATTCGTACGCTAGACGCTTTGGGTATCGAAAAAACCTGGTTAGTGGGTAACTCTCTGGGTGGCTGGTTAGCATTCCAGATGGCATTGGATTATCCAGATCGCATTTTGGGTATCGTGTCTATGGGTACGGGCGGTGCGAAACAGACAGCTGCACTTAAAGCTCACGCAAACCCAGTTCTTACAGAAGAAGGGATCAAGAAAACTCTTTCTATGTTTGTCGTAAATAAAGATCTAATTACTGATGAACTGGTAAAAGTACGTTTTGCTTCTGCTGCAAATGACTATGCATCAAATCGTTTAATGGATGTGGTTGGCGCACGTGACCGTGACCGTTTCGAATTCCCATTAGACTTCGAAAAAATGAAAGACATTACTGTGCCTGTACTATTGATTCATGGTACGCAAGACGTGGTGATTCCGGTTTCTCGTACTTGGGACATCCTGAACATCGTGCCAAATGCTGATGCACATATCTTCAGCCAATGCGGTCACTGGTCTCAAGTTGAAAAAGCAGATGAGTTCAACACTGTGATCAAAAACTACCTGGCTGTTCACGGCGTAAAATAAGTTTGATACAGTTTTAAAAAAGGATGGCTTTGGTCATCCTTTTTTATATCGGAAATATTTAAGGTAGCGCACCTAAGTGAGTTTGATTCTCATTTATTTGAATAAATATAAAAATCTAATAATTTTTATAGGTTTGAGCTATTTAAACTGAGAAAAATCCGAATGAAACTTTATTAGACTTAAGTGGTAAATGCAGTACATTTAGAGCTAAAAATACACAATTTGGGTCAAGGGCAAGTGACAAATTTAAGCGCCAGAAATAGATTCTTTATTATAAAATAGAATTAAAAATGGATTCTTAAGCATAAAATAATAAAACAAAAAAAGCACATGCCTATCATAAGTTGAATGGCATATGCCTAATGCAGGGAAGAAATAGGATTAATTTTGTTCGCTACGGTTAATATCCAGATAGAACACACGGGTCAAAAGCTCAAGAAATTTGCTCACGACATAGGATTTGTTGTTTTTATGGTAGCTGACATACAGGTCTAAATAGGGCAACTCCACGTCCAGCGGACGAATCACGGTATTATCCATGGTTAGTGGTGCAATATAGCCAGGCAAAATGGTACAGCCTAGGCCCATTCCGATCGAGTTGATATTAAATAAAATATTATCGGCCTTTTGCACGATATTGAGTTCAATGCCGTTGGCTTTGGCAAAGTCCAGAATAGCCTGGTTCAGGGTCAAGGACTGCTCTGCTGATGGAATAATAAAATCAATACCATTCAATGCTTTAACAGGAATTCTTTCGTATTTTGCTAAGGGGTGATCTTTAGGCAGGAGAAAAATCAGCGGTTCACGAATCACGAACTGGCTTTCAATTTCATCACTATTGAAATTATGACGGGTAAATGTCAGATCTAGATCACCTTTTTTTAACAAACGCATCTGCTCATTGTTGTTCAGGCTGAGCAGTTCAATTTTTAAATCTGGGTTCTGTACACGTAGATTTGGCAAGATATAGGGGAAGATTTTCATCTCGGCTACCGGTACAAAACCGATACGGAGCATTTGCTGTTTGGCCTGTGACACCTGACGTGCCATGGCAACGGCTTTGTCCGCCTGTGCAAGGGTGAGACGGGCCTGTTCCAGGAATACGGCGCCTTCTTCGGTCAGCTCTACTTTACGTTTGGTCCGGTTGAGTAGCTTTACCCCGACATCTTCTTCCAGGTCTTTGATTTGCTGGCTAAGTGAGGGTTGAGCCGTATAAAGTTTAAGTGCTGCCTTACTAAAATTGAGCTCTTCAGCAACGGTGATAAAGTAGCGAAGGTGTCGTAATTCCATGTCATCAACCCAAAGAGTAATCCAAAAAATGTCTTACTATAATTTCCTCAAAGTATAATCTATAAACAACTATGTCGTGAAGATTATTTTCCCATTCATAAACTAAATGCTCTGGCGGGATTAATAGATGTTTTAATATAAAAATTCACGTGCTTAATAATTGCTTTAAGCTCTTAATTGAAACAAAAAAAATATTTCCCGAAAAACGCTGTCAAATCCATCATCGTTGAAAAGTTGAGTCTATTACTTTGTGCCAAAGATAGGTCACAGGAGAGCTTTTCATGAGTGGAAAAATTGATGTGCGCGAAATCGATGCTTTAGTCGATGCACAAAATGGACGTATCACGCCATCTATTTATACAGATCCTGACATTTACGAATTAGAACTCGAACGTGTTTTCGGTCGTACTTGGTTATTCCTTTGCCATGAAAGCCAAATTCCTAAGGCTGGTGATTTCTTCAACACCTACATGGGTGAAGATCCAATCATTGTGGCACGTCAAAAAGACGGCTCAATTAAAGCATTCTTGAACCAGTGCCGTCACCGTTCTATGCGCGTAAGCTTCGCAGACTGTGGTAATACACGTGCGTTTACTTGCCCATACCACGGCTGGTCATACGGTATTGACGGTTCACTAAAAGACATCCCGCTGGAAGATCGTGCTTACCCACATGGTGCATGTAAAGAGCAATGGGGTCTGGTTGAAGTGAATCGTGTGAAGTCTTACAAAGGCCTGGTATTTGCTTGTTGGGATGAAACCACACCTGACCTAGAAGAATACATGGGCGATATCGCTTGGTACTTAGATGGCGTTGTTGACCGTCGTCCAGGTGGTACTGAAATCATCGGTGGTGTACACAAGTGGGAAATCGAGTGTAACTGGAAATTTGCAGCGGAACAGTTTGCATCTGACCAATATCACGCCTTGTTCTCTCACGCTTCTGCGATCCAAGTATTGGGCGCAAAACCAGATGACGAATCATCTAAGAAATTAGGTGCTGCGCAAACTGCTCGTCCAGTTTGGGAAACTGCCAAAGACGCGATCCAGTACGGTTCACGTGGTCATGGTTCAGGCTTCTTCTTCACAGAGAAACCAGACGCAAACGTATGGGTTGACGGTGAAGTTGCCAACTACTTCCGTGAAACTTACGACGAAGTTAAAGAGCGCCTAGGCGAGACTCGTGCACTGCGTCTTGCAGGTCACAACACCATGTTCCCAACTTTGTCTTGGTTGAACGGTACTGCAACACTTCGCGTATGGCATCCACGTGGTCCAAACAAAACCGAAGTATGGGCATTCTGTATTGCGGATGCTGAAGCATCTCAAGAAGTGAAAGAAGCATTTGAACGTTCTGCAACGCGTGCCTTTGGTCCAGCCGGTTTCCTCGAGCAAGATGACTCTGAAAACTGGATCGAGATCCAAAAAGTTTTACGTGGTTATAAAGCACGTCAAAACAAACTCATTATGGAAATGGGTAAAGGCAACGAAAAAGTACGTGAAGATGGTATCCCAGGTATCACCAACTATATTTTCTCTGAAACTGCAGCACGTGGTATGTACCGCCGCTGGGCAGATTTATTGATCCATGAAAAATGGGAAGACGTAGAAAAAGCAGCTGACGAATATGAGAAGGAGCTTATGAAATGAGTCAAATCAGCTTAGAACTTCATCACCAAATTAGTCAGTTTCTATATCGTGAAGGCAAAGCACTAGACGACTGGAAATTCCGCGATTGGCTGGACATGCTGGCAGAAGACATCTCTTACACGCTACGTACCACGCCAAATGCACAAACCCGTGACCGTCGTCGTTCAGTTGAACCACCTACCACTTGGGTATTCAACGACACCAAAGACTTGCTCGAACGTCGTGTTGCGCGTCTTGAAACCGGTATGGCCTGGGCTGAAGAGCCTCCATCACGTACCACTCACATGGTGAGCAACGTGATTGTAGAGCCGACTGAAGTTGAAGGCGAATACGACGTGTACGTAACGTATTTGTTATACCGTACGCAAAAAGAGAAAGACATTGTCATTTACTGCGGTAAACGCCATGACAAGATCCGTAAAGTTGAAGGCGGCCTCGGCTTCCAGATCTTCAACCGTAAGATCACGCTTGACCAAGTTACTTACAGTTCACATAACCTGAGTGTGTTCTTCTAATGAATAAGATTTTTGTATGCCAAGTTGACGAATTAGACGAAGGCGAAGCGTTAAAAGTAGATTGTGGCGTAAACGGTATCGAAGCGCTTGCTGTATTTAACAATGGCGGTGAATTCTTCGCTATGAACGATAAATGCAGTCATGGTAATGCTTCTATGTCGGAAGGTTACCTTGAAGATGACGGTACTGTGGAATGTCCATTGCATTCAGCACGTTTCTGTTTAAAAACAGGTGAAGCATTGTGTCTACCTGCAACTGATCCAATCAAAACATTCCCAGTGATTGTTGAAGATGGCCAATTGTTTGTAGAGATGGCAGGAGAGTAAGCATGGGTTGGCTACAGGGCGAAGTTGCACTTATTACTGGTGGTGGTTCAGGCTTAGGCTGGGCTTTGGTCGAGCGTTTTATTGAGGAAGGTGCACAAGTTGCGGTTCTTCAACGTTCAAAAGCTAAAGTAGATGCATTAAATGAACACTTCGGTGGAAAAGTTCTTGCGATCGAAGGTGATGTAGCCAGCTATGCAGATAACGTTCGTGCAGTTCAAGCCACTGTGGAACGTTTCGGTAAACTCGATTGTTTCGTTGGTAATGCCGGTATTTGGGATCACTATGCCGATATCGTCAATACCTCTGGTGAGCAACTAGAAAAAGCCTTTGACGAGATTATGGGCATCAATACCAAATCTCTGATCTTCGGTGCGAAGGCTGCACTGGATGCATTGATCGCTTCTGAAGGTTCTATCATATTTACTTTGTCTAATTCGGCACTGTACTCCGCTGGCGGAGGCCCTGTATATACTGCATCTAAGCATGCGGGTGTCGGGATTATGAAAGAACTGGCTTACGAGCTTGCGCCTAAAGTACGAGTGAACGCTGTTGCACCGTCAGGTATGAATGTGAATATCAAAGGTGCGGCATCGCTGGGTCAGGAAAATGTGGGCCTGCTCGATGCACGTGATCCTGAGAAAATTGCACGTGGCATGCCACTGAATTTCTTGCCTGAACCGGAAGATATGACCGGTTCATACGTGCTGTTGGCATCTCGTCAAAACAACCGTCCTTTGACTGGTGTTCTGATCAATGCAGAATGCGGTCTGGGTATTCGTGGCCTACGTCAGCCACGTGCAGGTTTCTTTGACGAATAAACATCTAGTCTCATTCAAATGGACTTACCGGCAGCCTCTTCTCTCAGGGCTGCTTTCCTTCTAGGAGTCTCTCATGGCCGTTAAACTTATTTGTGCATCGCACAGTCCTTTAATGGAATTTGCTTCACCTCAAGATCAATCAAAAAAGCAAAAAGTTCGTGCTGCTTTTGAAAAACTCTCTGCTGAAGTAAAAGCTTACGACCCAACCCTGATCATCACTTTTGGTCCAGATCATTTTAATGGTTTCTTCTATGACCTGATGCCAAGTTTCTGCGTCGGTATTCGTGCCAAAGCTGCAGGTGACTGGGATTATGGCAAGGACAATGACCATATTGATGTACCTGAAGACAAGGCATTAGATCTGGTTCGACGTGTACTGGATGAAGGCGTGGATGTTGCCTACTCATACCGTATGCAGGCTGACCATGGCGTGACTCAGCCCTTACATTTCCTGTGTGAAGGCAAACTTGACCGTTATCCAACGATTCCAATTTTTATTAATGGCGCTGCTGCACCTATGCCAACCACCAAGCGTACCATCGCTTTGGGCCGTGCTGTGGGTCAATACATCAAGTCTTTAAACCTTGAAAACGAGCGTGTGCTTGTTTTAGGTACCGGTGGTCTGTCACATGATCCACCTACACCGCAAATGGGTGCAGTACCGCCAGAAGTGGAAGAGTTCCTGATTGCAGGCCGTTATCCAACGCCTGAAGCACGTCATGCACGTCAATCCAAAATTATTGCAGTGGGTCAAAAGCTGGCAGCAGGGGATACGTCAGTTGCCGTGCCTCTGAATGCTGAATGGGATATTGCCCTGCTAGAAACCTTCAAGAACGCTGATTTTGCAACATTAGAAGCAATGACTGAAGCTGAAATCCGCCGTGATGGTGGTCGTGGTGGTCAGGAAGTCCGTTCTTGGATGGCTGCCTTCGCTGCCTTAAGCGAAATGGGTGAGTATGAAATGACCACGCATTGCTATGAAGACATCAGCGAATGGATTGCCGGCTTCGGTATCGTATCTGCAGAGTTAAAAGGTTAAGAAAATGAGCAACGTAAACAACATCGTGATCGTGGGTGCTGGCCAGGCAGGTGCGAGCGCAATTTTAGAACTTCGTGGCAACAAGTATGAAGGCAAAATTACCTTAATTGGTGATGAAAGCCATCTTCCTTATGAGCGCCCACCATTGTCTAAAGATGTGATTCTAAAACCTGAAGACACCAAGATCGAAATCCTGTCAGAACAGAAACTGGCAGATTTGGGTGTGGAAACAATTCGTGGAAATGGCGTGGCGAAAATCAATGCTGAAGCGAAAACCGTTGAACTCCTGAACGGTGATGTTGTTGCTTATGACAAACTCTTGCTTGCAACAGGTGGTGCCGCGCGCCGTTTGCCTAATTTCGATGCTTTGGGCAAACACGTTTATACCCTGCGTAACCTGGAAGATTCACAAACGCTGGTGCCTGTGCTTCAAGCCGGTCGCCGTATCATCCTGATTGGTGGTGGCGTGATTGGTCTTGAGCTGGCATCTTCAGCACGTTACAAAGACTGTCAGGTGACTGTGATCGAAATGGGTCCAATGGTCATGGGCCGTTGTTCACCACAAATCCTGAGCGAATTCCTGCTGGAACAGCATCGTCAAAACCAGGTTGATGTGCGTCTTGAAACCAAGATTGCAGATTGCCGTTTAGATGGTGAAGAAGTCGTGGTAACGCTGGAAGGCGGTGAAGAGCTTCGTGCTGATGCTGTAGTTTACGGAATCGGGATCGTGCCAAATGCACAGCTTGCAGTAGATGCAGGTCTGGACGTTGATGTTGCGATTAAAGTCAATGAACATTGCCAAACCTCGAATGCTGACATTTATGCAGCAGGCGATGTTGCGACTCAGTTGCGTGACTGTGGCAATCACCGCCGCGTGGAAACCTGGGAAAATGCCAACCTTCAGGCAGGTATCTTCGCGCGTCACGTGATGGATGTGGAACATCCGAAAGCCAATCCGGCCTGGTTCTGGACGGATCAGCTGAATATCAACTTCCAGTTTGTCGGCGATATGGCCGCAGCTGA
The DNA here is from genome assembly GCF_056857555.1 of Acinetobacter sp. L-24. The sequence goes on from NZ_JBSXNI010000047.1 coordinate 45,252, forward strand.
ATGGCATATCCGTGGTGAAATGGATGCAGCCAAAGGTGCAGATAATTCATTCGTGATGTATGGTGTGACAGATGGTCAGATCGTTGGCGGGATTACCGTGAATGCAGCCAAAGAAATGCGTCATTTGAAAAAAATGATCAGCAAAAATACGGCGTTTGATGTTGAAAAACATTTGGATATCGCACAAGACTTACGCAAAATTGCTTAAGTTGTATTGAGATATCTTGGGACAGACCTATGTTTTGCATAGGTCTGTTTTTTATGCACGAAACTTGATGAATTTATCAAAAATTAAAACTTCATCTCAGCATGAATTCGCTATACGCTATTTTTGAAGTTGCTGATCCAGAACTTCTTGGCCTCGTTTAGGAGACTTATGAGTTCTTCATCATCATTGCCGGTCACGGCAAGTATTTACGCTTTATTGGTACTGATCTGGGCAGCAACGCCACTGGCGATTGTCTGGAGCGTGGCCGAGATTCACCCAATGTGGGTGCTGATCATTCGCTATTTCGGTGCCTCGGTTATTGCACTGTTCCTGCTGAAGATCATGCGCGACCCGCTGCCTTTTGACCGTACTTCAATGAAAAGTTATCTGGCAGGCAGTTTGAATTTAATCGGTGCGCAGCTGTTTATTTATCTGGCAGCCAATTATTTAACCTCAGGGTTGATGGCACTAATTTTTGGTTTTTCACCGCTGATCGCTGGTTTGATCGGGCATATGATTTTAAAAACCCATAAACTGATCTGGCTGCAATGGCTCGGCATGGCAGTGGCCGTCGCCGGTTTATGTTTTGTTTTTGCCGACTCGGCAGACAGCAAGATCAATCCCTGGGGGGTGGTGCTGATGCTGATCAGTATGGTGTCTTATATCAGCTCGATCTTCTGGGTTAAGCAGATCAGTGCACCCTTGAGTCCGATGTCGCAAGCGACGGGTTCATTGCTGGTCTCCGCGGCTGGTTCAGTCATTTTAGTGCCGTTTATCTGGCAACATATGCCGACTCAGTTGCCTAGCACACAGGCAATGATCGGTTTTGTATTTACCATGATCATGTCTTCGATTGTGGCAATGCTGTGTTATTTCTGGCTGATTCGCCGTCTAAATGCTTCGACCGTTTCATTGAGTAATGTGATGACGCCGGTGATCGCTCTGGTATTGGGAGCAACCTTAAATCATGAAATTATCAGCAGTCATGCTTTTGCCGGTATTGCGGTAGTGATGTTCGGGATCATCATGTATTTCTGGAAAGAGTGGCGCGAGCAGTATTTTTCCAAGCATTAAAACTGTAAAAATCAAAAGGGCGAAAGCCCTTTTATTATTTGAGTAGAGAGTAAAGTGATTCAACAACGTGAGAGATCACGACTAAGCAACAATTTGTAAAACAACTTTCAAAAATAAATGATTAAGATTTTGATACATAAATTATTCAAGCTTGCACAAGCTTATTTAGGACAGTTTCAGGATGTCTGAATCCAATAAAATCGTAGTCTATGCAGCCCTGTTTGGCAATCTGGCGATTGCGCTGGTTAAATTTGTTGCGTCCTATATAACTAATAGCTCTGCCATGTTCAGTGAAGCAATTCATTCTGTAGTAGATACCTTGAATGAAATTTTACTGCTGTATGGCATGAAAAAATCAGAAAAACCGGCAAATGCCAAACATCCTTTTGGTTATGGGCGTGAACTGTATTTTTGGGCCTTTATTGTGGCACTGATGGTTTTTGCCCTGGGTGCGATTGTATCCATCTATCAAGGGATACAGCATATTCTTCAGCCTGAAGTCATGCAGGATCCATTGATCAATTATATTGTGCTGGGTCTGGCGATTCTTTTTGAAGGATTTTCATGGTCAGTGGCTTTAAAAACCTTTCGTAAACAAAAGGGAAATCTGGGATATTTTGAAGCCTTTCGACACAGTAAAGATCCAACGACCTTTACCGTGTTATTTGAAGATACTGCCGCCCTGGTCGGCTTGGTGATTGCTCTGGTCGGTATCTTTCTGGCGCATCAACTGAATATTCCTGAATTGGACGGTGCCGCATCGATTTTAATTGGTATCGTGCTGGCAGTATCTGCCTGGTTTCTGGCACGTGAAACCAAAGGTTTGTTACTGGGTGAAACGGCAGATCCAAAACTGCGTGAAGATGTATTGAACATTGCTCAACAGGATGCGGCAGTTTTTAGTGCTAATGGGGTATTGACTGAGCAGATGGGTGCTCAGCAAGTCATTGCATCATTGAGTCTGGAATTTAAAGATGATTTAACTTCTGATGAAATTGAAGCCTGTGTCAACCGGATCGAAGCGCAGATTAAACAGCTGCACCCGGAAATTATTGCTTTATTTGTGAAACCCCAAACCAAGGCCGTATGGCTGGAACGAACTCAAGGTCGTGTATAAAGATCTAAAAAACGCTTGAGGTTGGTATTTTGATCTCAACTTGCCTTTCTCGCACAATTGATGTGATGATACTGAGGTATGGCGAATTTCATCATAAAATCATCAATGGGCAGACATGCTTTTGTCAGTATAGGCTTATAAATATTGAGTATCATTTTGTATTTTTAGACAGAAGGACAAGAGCAATATTTTTCTAGATAATCCAAGACTTCAGCCAGCCATAAGGCCAATGAAATGCCATTTTTTTGCTAAAAATAACAAAAACATACATGATTTTCTGTGACGGATTTCATACTATGTTTTAGTGTGCCTGTTTTTAGTTTGTATGCTCATTAAAAGATGCACCGCTTGACCATTTCAAGAGGTTGTTGTCTTGCATATAGCGAATAATAAATAGTGGATGTTTATGCAAGATCTTCTCAAAACTAAAAAATTCCAGTTAATCACGGAATCCAGTTGGAAACATCTCTGGTCTAAGCCAGTGTTTGAGTATCTGCATTCAGATCATTTCGACGGAAAACAGTTTCGTAATCTTGAGCATGCTTCTCTATCGCGTGGTCGCTTTGATTTATACAAATGGCTCATTACCCGAAAATCCAAAACCTGGAATGTTAATCTTGATGAAGAGCGTGCCGAGTTTTTTTCTCGTCCACGCGCATTGCCACAGCAGCGTCCAGATGCAGCTCTGGATGACTGGCAAGTCTGGTTTATTGGTCACGCAACCACATTAATTCAGATCGGCCCCTATAACTTCCTGACCGATCCGGTTTGGGCTGAATATGCCAGTCCATCGGCTTCTACAGGGCCGCAGCGGGTCATTCCGGCTGGCATTGCCTTGGATGAATTACCTCAGATTGATGCCGTACTGCTCAGCCATAACCATTATGATCATATGGATCTGGCTAGTCTGGAATGGCTGCACAACACTTTTGAGATGCCTATTTATACTGGTCTGGGTAATGCCTGGTATTTGCCAGAACATTATACCGTGCATGAAATGGACTGGTGGGAAAGTGCCTTTTTTGAAGAGATCCGGATTGTCTATACGCCGGCTCAACATGCCTCAGGGCGCGGCATGCGCGATCAGAACTGTGCACTTTGGGGAGGATTTTCTTTATTACATGGCAAGGAACATTGTTTTTTTGCCGGAGATAGTGGCTACGCCTCACATTTTAAAGAAATTCGTAAACGTCTGGGTGCACCGCGAATTGCCTTACTCCCGATAGGAGCGTATGAACCGCGTGAACTGATGCGCGCGATCCATATGAATCCGGAAGATGCCTTTCATGCCCATCATGACTTGCAGGCCAAATGTTCACTGGCGATTCATTACCGTACTTTTCAGCTCACAGATGAAGACCGGGATGCACCGGAACATGAGTTGCATGAGATCATCAAGCATTCTTCCAAATTGATTAATCCGTTTTACTGCATACGGGAAGGCAAACGGATTATTGTTTAAGTACTTCCTGTTGTTCCTCTTGGATGAGTTGAATGGCCACTACAGAAAGCATCAGCATGGCGGTATTCATTACCACAGGATTGAATGCTGCAGTAAGTTGCAACGGGGCTGTGAATGCAATCAGCAGTAGTAATCCAGCAAGTCCGATAATATTCAACCTATGCAAGAGTATGGACCGGTTCCATTTCAGAAAGCATAAGCCAAATAGCATTTCACATCCTCCGGAAAGTCCAACCAAGACTTTGGCCAGTCCCAGCTCAAAACCCATATTTTGCCAGATTGTGATTTCAGCGGGTGATTGGAACAGAATTTTTGGAATGAGTCCCTGATAGAGCCATAGTATGACCAAAGTCAGCTGGATAGTACGCAGTGGTTGTAGGAATACAGGTTTAGGATTCACGAACAGCTTCTTCCAGAAAATGGCGTTTATTTTCGCTGGATGGAATCAGGCAATACTCGGTTTTGCCAAATAACCTGTAACGATTTAAAGCAACCACACGATACAGAAAATCCCGGATAAAACGCGGAACCAAATAACCTGCGCTCATTAAATTAAAGGGAAAACCGAGATGCTGCAGCACCTTCAGCAAGGCAGTCGATTCCGTATAGAGTGTGCCATCTTGAATGACGAGCATCGTGGTGTAATGTTCGGTTGGCATCTGATAATGTTCGAGCAGTGCTGTACCTAAAGGCGATTGGGCGGAAACCAGTTTAAACTGTATCTTCTTATCGTATTTAATCAAAAACCGTGCCCAGTCATTACAGATCACACAAACAGCATCAAATAAAACGATGTCGTGTTGTTGAATGATATCTTCAATATTCGGATGCATTGTTGTATTTCTTTTTGTGCTGACTTGCTTCTATAGTGCTTGATGCTGCAATAAAAAACCACCCGAAGGTGGTTTCTATACATGTCTAAACTGGCTTAGAGAAAGCTAGGCAAACCTTTAGCTGGATCGGTTTCACGTGCTGCTTGGGCATCTGCTACAGTCATACCTAAGGCCTTAGCAACGCCTTGCCCATAAGCTGGATCGCAAGCATAACAGTTGCGGATGTGACGGTATTTGATGAAATCTAGTGCATCACCCATCGCTGCGGCCGTGTTATTAAACAGGGCCTGTTTCTGCTCATCATTCATCAGATTGAACAGGGCACGTGGCTGACTGAAGTAGTCATTGTCATCTTCGCGGAAGTCCCAGAAATCAGCATCACCGGTAATCTTTAATGCTGGTTCTTTAAACTGAGGTTGTTCCTGCCACTGGCTAAAACTGTTTGGCTCATAATGCGGCAATGAACCATAGTTGCCATCCATGCGGCCTTGACCATCACGGCGGTTCGAATGTACAGGACAACGTGCCGCATTGACCGGAACCTGTGAATGATTCACGCCAACACGGTAACGCGCTGCATCAGCATAGTTCACTAAACGTGCCTGTAACATACGGTCCGGTGAGTAGCTAATTCCCGGTACCAGATTGCTTGGTGCAAAGGCAGCCTGTTCTACATCCTGGAAATAGTTTTCCGGATTGCGGTTCAGTTCGAATTCACCGACTTCAATCAGTGGATAATCGCCCTTTGGCCAGACTTTGGTCAGGTCAAATGGATGATAAGGCACTGTTTCGGCTTCCAGTTCCGGCATGATCTGAACGTACATTTTCCATTTTGGATAGTCACCACGTTCGATGGCATCAAACAGGTCGGTCTGGCTGCTTTCACGGTCTTTGGCGATCAAGTCTGCAGCTTCAGCATCGGTCAGGTTCTGGATGCCTTGCTGGGTACGCATATGGAATTTCACCCAGAAGCGTTCATTCTTGGCATTAATAAAGCTGAAAGTATGGCTGCCAAAACCATGCATATGACGGTAACCGGTCGGGATCCCACGATCCGACATGACAATAGTTACTTGATGCAAAGCTTCAGGTAAGAGTGTCCAGAAATCCCAGTTATTGGTGGCACTGCGCTTGTTGGTTTTCGGGTCACGCTTGACTGCCTTATTCAGGTCAGGGAACTTGCGCGCATCCCGCAGGAAAAACACCGGGGTGTTATTGCCGACCAGATCCCAGTTGCCTTCTTCAGTATAGAATTTTAAGGCAAAACCGCGAATATCGCGTTCCGCATCGGCCGCACCACGTTCACCCGCCACTGTTGAGAAACGGGCAAACATTTCGGTTTTTTTGCCGACTTCAGAGAAAATTTTAGCGCGGCTATATTGGGTAATATCATTGGTCACGGTAAAGGTACCAAAAGCACCTGAACCTTTGGCATGCATACGACGCTCTGGAATCACTTCGCGGACAAAGTTGGCCAGTTTTTCATTCAGCCATAAATCCTGGGCAAGTAAAGGTCCACGCGCACCTGCCGTCATACTGTTCTGGTTGTCGACCACAGGGGCACCAGCTTCAGTGGTCAGGTGGGTGACAGGGCATTTTTTAAAATCTTGGCTCATCTTTCCTCTCCAAGTTTTGAATATCTTATGTCGTTTACCTAGTATTCATAAAATATTGAGATATATGCTAATCAGATCAGGTTTCGCTATATTTACAATATCTTTAAATAAAGAGTGTTACAGCACAAAACGGAATTCAGGGTATAATTGAGTGAGCTCACTCAAAAAATATTTTTAAATTTAATAAAGTTTAAAATGTTGAAAATTAAATGGTTACTCTTAAAAAGTAACGGGTTTTCCACTCTGTGACAATATCAAATTCTATATATTTTGAATAACTCGAATAATGAATGGGATTAAACGAAAATAACAATATCTAAGTCGATAATATGTTTTTATCAAAGGATAAAAATAATAAGTGAATAGTATTGTTTAAAATAAATTTTATAACTGATTTATTTTAAACGTTTTTTTAATCGAGTTTTGTTGGGCTGAAGAAACCCATAAAAATAATGAATGAAATAAGGGTGTTTTCTGGCTATAACTCCCATTTTTGCATATAGAAAATCCTGGCTAAATGGGCTTTATTTTTGAAAAAGCATTGGCAAATATGCTTGAAAATTAGTCAGTCGGCTCTATAATTATCTCACTCCTTCCTCCAAATTATATAGAGAGCAAGATGGCCAAGAAAAAAACAGCCGAGCAGGTAGTGATCCACAATTTTGTGGCAAAACACATGCATGAAGTCAACAAAAGCCAGGTTTTTGTAGATCGAAAGAAAAATTCAAAACGTGGCTACAACAAGCACAGACAAGGGCGATATTCCATGGAAGATCGCCCTTTTTTAATGGCCGCTTAAGGTCTGTAAGGTGGCTGGGGACGACGTGGGGGCTGCTTAGGATTAGTTTTAACTGGAGAGAGCGGGGCGACAGGTCGGTTGTTACGAGTTTGCGAATATTGATTTGGATACCGGGATGATGTTGTCGATTCATCCGCGATTAAGTCATTAAAGAATTTATTGAGTTTGCTTTGCACTGGTGCTTTGTGGTGAGGGGAATGAGGCTGTGGTCTGGCCTGCTGAAAACTGGCAAATTGATCTTTTTGTTGGTGATAGAGTCTGGCAGCAATGACGGAGGGGTCATCTCTGCCTAAACGCCGCCGTTGCGATGCCGAAATTTCAATGCCCAATAATGGAGTCATTTTAGGCCGATCGGCATAGCTCATTGCTCGATTGCTGGCGGGGCGTATATAAGATGAACCGGAATTATGAGCTTCTTTGCGGGCAGCCAAGGCCGGTGCAAGAATGACCACATAGAACACCGCAAAAATCATGAACAGGATGACCAGAAATTCCATAACCACCTCTACCACTGTCGAGGGACTGGAAAAAGTCCCGTATTAGGCACTCACCATACGTGATGCAGATTTCACCATATCCCCTAAACCATGGGTTCTGAAATAATATTCTAGCCAGCTTTTTACCATGAGCGGATTGTCCATTTTTAACACATGTGCCAGCAATTCCTGTGCATCACTCATCGGAACATGACAAATGGTTTTACGTACCCGCAAAATATTACTTGAACTCATCGACAGGGTGTTAAAGCCCATGGCCATGAGCAAAACTGCAGACAGCGGATCGCCTGCCATTTCACCGCAGATACTGACCGGTTTTTCATTGCGATGACAGTCCTGTACCAGACGGGTCAGGGCACGCAGTACTGCAGGGTGTAAATGTGAATAGACATTCGCTACCCGCGGATTATTGCGGTCCACGGCCAACAGATATTGGGTCAGATCGTTGGAGCCAACCGAGAAGAAATCCACCAATTCGGAAAACTCATCAATCTGATGTAGCACACTTGGCACTTCCACCATGATGCCGAGTTTCGGCTTGTTCACCTTGACTTGTTCTTCTTCCTGAATCGCCGCATGGTCACGTTCCAGTAGGTAAAGCGCTTCTTCAACCTCGCTGACACTGGTCACCATCGGCAGCAGAATATGCAGGTTATTCAGTCCGATACTGGCTTTGAGCATGGCGCGAATCTGTGAAGAAAAAATTTCCGGATGATCGAGGGTAAAACGAATGCCACGCCAGCCGAGAGCCGAATTTTCTTCTTCAATCGAGAAATACGGCAGGTCTTTGTCTGCACCAATGTCCAGCGTTCGCATCACTACCGGTTTGTTGGCAAAATGACTGAGTTGCTGACGATAAATCGCACGTTGTTCTTCCTCGCCCGGGAAGCGGTCACGCAACATAAACGGAATTTCAGAACGGTATAAGCCAACACCTTTGGCACCGCGCTGCACGCCACGCACCACATCAATCATCAGGCCGGTATTGACGTAGAGTTTGACCGCCACGCCGTCCGGAGTAATTGCATCTTTGGTTTCGTACTGGCGCAAATCTTTGGCAATCTGTTCTTCTTCTTTTTGAATTTCTTTATAGCGACTGCGCAGGCGCCGTGGCGGATTAATAAAGACACGGCCCTGATGTGCATCGACAATCATCTCTACATCATCGAGGGTGTTGATCGGCAGCTCAGTCACACCGACCACAGTCGGAATACCGAGAGCACGTGCCACAATCACCATATGCGAGTTCATGGCACCTTCAGTGGTGACAATCGCGGCAATTTTATCTACAGGTAGTTCAACCAGTGCCGCCGTCGATATTTCCTCACCAATCAGAATACTTTCATCAGTCAATTCACGGTGACTGGCATCGGCTTCCTGTAAACGTGCCAGAATGCGGCGGCCCAGATCTTTTAAGTCCGCCACCCGCTCACGTAAATAGTCATCTTCCATCTGGGAAAATTGTGCCACATGATTGTCAATGACAATTCGCACGGCGCCTTGTGCCCAGTGACCTTCACGAATAAAAGCTTTGATTTCTGCAGGCAGGGCATTTTCATCCAGCATACGCAAGAACACGCTAAACAGTGCGCGTTCCTCGGCCATCAACGCATCCTGCATTTTGTCATCTAGCGACTGGATTTCTTCGCGGACTGAATTCAGGGCGTTATCTAATAGCTGCAGTTCTTCGCTGATGTCATCCGCTTCACGGTCAGGGACTGCGGCAAGATCTGCTGGCGGATAGAGAATCACTGCACGACCTAAGGCAATACCACCGGAACCAGAAACTCCCTGAAAGGTTTTATAGGCAGGTAGGTTGCTCGGCTTACGGAATACATCGATATTGCCGACGGCATGGGCATGGGCGATGACGCCAGAAAGCTGTGCACAGAGCGTGACCAGAAAGGATTCAGCGGCTTCAGAAAAGTCCTGTGATTCTTTATTTTGAACCACCAGCACACCCATGACCTTACGGCGGTACATCACCGGCACACCGAGGAAGGAGTTATAAATTTCCTCACCGGTTTCAGGTAAAAACAGGAAGCGCTCATGTTTAGGGGCATTGTCCAGATTGACAATTTCCTCACGCTGTCCGACCAGGCCCACCAGACCTTCGCCGGTCTGCAAAGACACATGGCCCACAGATTCTGCATTCAGGCCTTTAGACGCCATGAGCAGATAACGCTGATTGCGTTCATCGAGGAGGTAGATCGAGCAGACATCAACCTGCATGGCCTCGGCCACATGCTTGACCATGATGTCGAGCGATTCATGCAAACTGGTGGACGCATTGATCTCCTGAACAATACGTCTCAAGGTGTCCAGTTGCATATTCGACATAAGGTCTGCTCCGTCTATTCAGAATTTCAGTGATTAAGTTTATTTATAACAATAGCCGCGTAAAAAATCTGCATTATTTATGCGATTTTTTAAGGTTTTTGTCGGGGCAGTTGCTGACACAACTCCATCAGGGCTTTGCGGTAAACATCACGTTTGAAATTCACGACTTGACCGAGTGGGTACCAGTAACTGACCCATTGCCATTGATCAAATTCGGGCGGATCAGACAGATTCAACTGAATATGCTGAACGGGGGCCGTGAGTTTGAGTAAAAACCACTTTTGTTTTTGACCGATACAGACCGGATCAGAGTCCGTACGAATGTATCGATGCGGCAAACGATAGCGCAACCAGCCTTTGGTTTGCGCGACTATCTGGACGTGTTCGGGCAATAAGCCAACTTCTTCTCTCAGCTCACGATAGAGTGCCTGCTCGGGGGTTTCTCCATATTGGATCCCGCCTTGTGGAAATTGCCATGCATTATGACCAATGCGTTTTGCCCATAAAACTTGTCCAGCATCGTTTGCCAAAATGATCCCGACATTCGGTCGGAAACCTTCAGAGTCGATCATTTGGCTACCTAAAAATTGTTTAATTTATGCCTTTGCCATCGGGGAGCATTATTTCGTTATCCAACTCGAAAAAAGCAAAGTTTAAAAATGTTAAAATTGCTATGATCTTAACGAATTTCTATCGACTAGCGGAGATAGATTTACAATTTTTTTCTTAAATTTCAGTTTTAACGAGTATTTTCATGAAATTGGCGCTATTTGATCTCGATCACACCTTGTTAAACACGGATTCAGATCATTCTTGGGGAGAGTTTTTGGTCAGTGAGGGCCTGGTCGATCCAGTTCAGCATCGCGCCATGAATGACAAATTCTATGACGATTATAAAAAAGGCCAGTTGGATCCTTATGCCTATAATGAATTTGTATTCCAGTTTCTGACCAAATATGACAATGATTATTTGGTTGAATTACATCAACTGTTCATGCAAAAAGTCATTCGTCCACAAATGCGTCCTGAAGGTTTTAAAGCCATTGAGCGCCACCGTGAAGCAGGACATGCCTTAGTGGGGATTACCGCAACTTCAGACTTTATTACCGCCCCCATTTTTCGTGAATTCGGAATTACTGAAATTATTGCCACCAATGCTGAAGTCATTGATGGGAAATATACTGGTAAAGTCATCAATACCGCATGCTATCAGCAAGGCAAGCTGGTGCGTCTGGAACAATGGCTGGAAGGCCGTGATGTCACCGAGTCTTGGGCTTATTCAGATTCGATTAATGACCGTTTCTTGCTGGAATATGCGGATCATGCGATTGCAGTCAATCCGGATGATCGTTTGGAAACTCTAGCCCAAGAACAAGGCTGGGAAATACAGGACTGGTCGATCTAAGTATTCTAGTCCCATTCATGTGATTTATTCAGCACAACTTCGGTTGTGCTTTTTATTTGCCTCAATGGAATATTAATGTTTTTTCACAGTCAGGCTGAATCAGACATGCTATGCTCAAAAAACAGGACATGATAACAATAGTAGATTCTGAGGTATGAGATATGACTCACGTTCGACCACGTATGACACATCTGTTCCAGCAGCTTGGCTTGGATGCCAGTGCAGAAGGTATTGAAACATTTATTCACGAGCATCAATTACATAAAGATCTGACTTTACTGGATGCGCCGTATTGGTCAGAGGCACAACGTCAATTTTTAAGCGAGAAAATAGCATCTGATGGCGAATGGGCGATTGTGGTGGATCAACTCAATGAATCCTTACATGAAAATTCAACTAATGAAGGATGATTAAAAAGCCAATCGTATGATTGGCTTTTTTAGACTATGACCTTACCTTTAGCGAATCCGTTTCCAGATCGTGACTTGTGACAGGGTATGTTGATACTTTCTGGCCGTTTCTCGAATCACAAAAGGCACATCTTGGGGTTCGTCCACCAATTCAAAGTGCTGGGTTAAAATGTTGGAAATACCAGCCAAAGTCGTGATCTTTTCCCCATCCTGCTGAAAACCGCCCAGCCATTCGCTACGCGCCGTATGTTCTTCCAGCCAGGTATAGGGCGAACTCAGCATTAAAATTCCACCTATATTGATACGTTTATGAATCTGCAATAAAAAGTCTTTCGGATGATGCAGCCGGTCAATCAGGTTCGCTGCCAGAATAAAATCATAGTCGCTAAAATGTGCTTTCAGGTTGCAGGCATCGGCCTGAAAAAATTCCGTTTTTGACGCAAACTGTTCCAAAGCGACATCTTCAAGTGAACAGCTTTTTTCTTCGCTTAATTCACCTTCTAGCGGCAGCTGATAACGTACCCTATTGCCTTGAGCCAAATAGACTGCCTGCTGGATAAAACGTGCTGAGAAGTCCAGACCGGTCACCTGATCAAAATAGTGTGCCAGTTCAAAGCTGGCGCGGCCGGTAGCACAGCCAATATCTAAGGCACGATGACATGGCACTTGCTGAAAATAGGGTTGTGCCAGATCGACCAGTGTTTTGGCAAAATTAGCGATACCAAAATATTCGGGGCCGTACTGGAATTCCAGATATTGGGAGACCAGCTGGTCGCTTTCATAGTTCGAAGGGAAATGTTGCAGTGCCTGATCAGAGGCGACGTAGCGAAAACCGGCATGCTGGAAGAAATGCCGTCTGAAGGCATAGCGGGAACTATATAAAGTTTCATTGCCCGCCGAAATCCAGGAGCCACCTTTCATCAGGTTATGGCGACCGTCAAAGGTTGGTGTACTGAAATCATCATAAAGCGGATGCACCTGAAAACCCTGAAATGGATAGATCGGAGTTTCAGTCCACTGCCAGACATTGCCCTGAATATCATAAAAATCGCCCTGCTTGAAATGATCGACCGGACAGGAGCTGGTGCCGTATTTCAACTCGATATTGGCCTGTTCAGGGCTCGGTAAATCTGAATCCAGATCGGAAACTGCATACAGGCGATACCATTCATCTTCAGTCGGCAAGCGAATGGTTTTTCCCAGCTGTTGCGATTTCCACTGACAAAAAGCCTTGGCTTCATGATAATTCACTTCTACCGGCCAGTCCCAAGGCATCGGCACTTCTTCCAGCATCAATCGCAGTGACCAGCCTAATTCAGTTTTGCGCCAGAAACAGGGATGAGCAGCTTGTGAAAATTGCAGCCAGCCTAGACCTTCTTCACTCCAGTAGTGTTCGGTCGGATAGCCATCAGCTTCGACAAAGGCCAGAAATTCCTGATTCGATACCAGATATTTGGAGGCTGCAAAAGCTGCAACCTCGGCTTCATGCCGGCCGTATTCATTGTCCCAGCCATAAAATGGATGGTTAAAATCTTTCTGTAAATGCACCTTACCTTCAGGCACATCCAGCAAAATATTATCCGGGGCCATGCCGGTAATAATATTGGCACGCCACTGCGGATGCTGGCGTACATGTTCCAAAGCATGCTGGCGGATCAGCACAGAAGAAGTTTCCAGATGGATCCGTTCATGTTCGATGCCCATGATGATGGTCCACCAAGGGTTTTGCCAGTTTAAGGGTAGAGTTAGCGGAGCATGTTCAAGGATGTTCAGGATCAGGGCGCGTACCTGATGCCGATAATCACGGACTTCCTGCACACTGGGCCAGTCATAGTGCACTTCATCCAGGTCATCCCAGCTCATCTCGTCTACACCGATCGCGAAGATACTTTCAAAATGCGGATTTACGCGTTCGCTAATTAGCTTGCTGAGCAGCAGTTTATTGACAAAAAAAGTGGCGGTATGGGCAAAATAAAAAATTAGCGGATGACGTAAAGTAATCGGCTTGATGAAAAATGCATCTTCATGTTTGAGGCATTCAAACAGTTGTTCATAGGTGTCAAAGGTGTTCAGGAAATATTCGCGCAGGCAGTGCCGGGCAGTCTGTTCATCGGCAAAATCAAGTGCCGGCGTGGGCAGCAGCATCGGTTTGGCCGAAAGCCATAGGCTGCTTGTATTTGTTTTATCTTGAGAGTGGGATTTTAAGGGAGAATCGAGCTGCATCCGTCAGGCTCCATCGAATAGTTTTAAGCATTCCTCTGCACTGCAAAAGAATGGAATTGTCTTAAAAATACTCGAAAGATATCGCCAGATGGGGTGTATTTAGGTAACAAAATGCTGCACCGTTTTGGATGCAGCATGTTCAGGAACGGCTTAAATAGACAGCGAGGCACCCTGCATGAGCTGAACCAGAGCCTGAGCTGCTTTGGACTGAGTACGACCGGGATGCCAGACCATGCCCAAACGACGGTTCATTTCCAAGTTGATGTCCAGCTGGTGCAGGTCGTGATTGACCAGGGTTTTTGGCAGTACTGACCAACCTAAGCCAATCGATACCAGCATCCGGATCGATTCCAGCGGATTATTGCTCATGCTGACTTTCGGTTTAATACCCTGTTTTTCAAATTCGGCCAAGGTGATCTGCGAAGTATAGGTCTGTGATGATGGCAACAGGCTCGGGTAGTCGAGCAAATCTTCCAGACACAGATTTTTTTGCTGCGCCAGCGGATGAAACGGTGCCACCACAAAGACCAGAGGATCATTCCAGATAGTTACATAATTCAGACGCGCATCACCCCGTGGCGGCAAGGTTAAAAATGCCAGTTCCAGATCGCCGGCAATCACCTGTTCATGCGCCTGCTCGGAATCAACAAAATGTACATCCAGGGTTACGTCCGGATATTCCTGGACATAACGGCGCAAATGACTCGGCAGATGATGCAGGCCAATATGATGACTGGTACCAATTTTCAGTTTGCCCTGTACCTGACCTTGTTCATGGCTCAAGGTATAATGAATATCCCCGAGTTCATTCAGCCAGTTTTTCACTTTAGGCAACAGGGAGTGTGCCGCGTGGGTGGCCTGTACGCCACGTCCGGCAGATTCAAACAGCTTGACCCCAAAGTATTCTTCCAGACTGTGAATACGTTTGGTGACAGCAGGCTGGGTAATGAAGAGCTGATCTGCGGCCAGAGAAATCGAACCGGTTTCCATGACTTTCACGAAAGCTTCAAAGGCTGCGAGATTCATCTTAATCACCTATAAAGAATTTTTATGTGTAAGTCTATTATTGTTATATTTTAAGAATAAATCAAAGTAAAATTAGCTCATCTATGTTGCAGTGCTGAATTACTATACATTTTCAAAGCCCTAGAATTTTAAAAACTAAAAAAGACCACCTTTAAGGGCAGTCTTTCATCAGGAACCTCGACCGAAGAGTTTAAGCGGTGATGTCCTTATTCTGCTGTTGGTTATTACGCTCCCAGATTTTTTCATGGAAGAAGAAAGCTACTGCTTGTACCGTTGGCTCTAATAAACTTAAGGCAATGGCCATCGTTAAACTGCCGGTTACCAAGTAACCCACAATCATCGCTACTGTAATGTGCATAATGTAGTAGCTGAAGGTCTTTTTGAACATGCGTTGGTTATTGTCTACAAAGCGTTGAATATGTGCCATGTCGAAGTTCCTCAAAATCATCATCTCTGTCGATGAAGAAATAATAATAATTCTCATTTAATTTGTAAAAACGAATATTTTTTATAAATTAATCGGAAAATTAGATTTATGAAAATAGAGCTAAAGCATGATTTGATTCAGCTTTTAAAAGATTCCAAAAAGTTTTTTAACTGATAAAAATGATAAATTAGATTTATGTGATTGCAGCGATATAATCAAAATCAGAGAAAGAATTTACCCAGTCCAGTGGAGTACATCGACATGGCAGGCGCAACCCAAACAGCAAAAACATTATATGATAAATTGTGGGACGACCATTTAGTAACGCAACGTGATGATGGTTCTGCCTTACTGTACATCGACCGTCACTTATTACATGAAGTGACTTCTCCACAGGCCTTTGAAGGTTTGCAATTGGCCGGGCGTAAGCCATGGCGTTTAAGCGCGAATATTGCCACACCGGATCATAACGTACCGACCTCGAAGAAAGAGCGTGAGCAGGGTGTTGCCGGAATTGAAGATGAAACCTCGCGCATCCAGGTGCAAACTTTGGATGACAACTGCAAGACCTTTAATATTGTTGAATTTGATATTAACGATATTCGTCAGGGCATCGCGCATGTGGTCGGGCCGGAGCAAGGCTTGACCTTACCGGGCATGACCGTGGTATGTGGTGATTCGCATACGGCAACACACGGTGCTTTTGGCTGTTTGGCGCACGGTATTGGTACATCAGAAGTTGAACATGTGTTGGCAACCCAATGCCTGGTTCAAAAGAAGATGAAAAACATGCTGGTGCGTGTTGATGGCAAATTAGGTCAGGGCGTAACACCAAAAGATGTGGTCTTGGCGATTATTGGCAAGATTGGTACCGCAGGCGGTACTGGTCACGCGATTGAATTTGGCGGTCAGGTCTTCCGTGACATGTCTATTGAAGGCCGTATGACTGTGTGTAACATGGCGATCGAAGCCGGTGCACGCGTGGGTATGGTCGCTGTCGATGACAAAACTATCGAGTATGTTAAAGGCCGTCCTTATGCGCCGACTGCGGAGCAGTGGGATCAGGCGGTGGCGTACTGGAATACTTTACATTCGGATGAAGGCGCATATTTTGATACGGTTGTGGTGTTGCAAGGTGAAGAAATTGAGCCGCAAGTGTCTTGGGGAACTTCTCCTGAGATGGTCATTCCAGTTTCTCAAGCAGTACCGACTTTAGAACAAGCCAAAGATGATGTACAACGCAATGACTGGAACCGTGCTTATCAATATATGGGCTTAAATGCCGGTCAGGCCTTGGCTGAGATTCAGCTGGATCGTGTCTTTATCGGTTCATGTACCAACTCGCGTATTGAAGATATCCGTGCTGCAGCTGAAGTGATCAAAGGTCGCAAAGTCGCATCTTCAATTAAACAGGCGATGGTGGTTCCGGGTTCTGGTCTGGTCAAAGCTCAGGCAGAAGCGGAAGGCTTGGACAAGGTATTTGTCGAAGCGGGCTTTGAATGGCGTGAACCGGGTTGTTCAATGTGCCTGGCAATGAATGCTGACAAATTACAACCAGGCGAGCATTGTGCCTCGACTTCGAACCGTAACTTTGAAGGTCGTCAGGGCAATGGCGGTCGTACCCATCTGGTGAGTCCAGCCATGGCCGCCGCCGCTGCGATTGCAGGTCATTTTGTTGATGTCCGTTCATTCTAGTTTAAGCCCTCATCCCGACCTTCTCCCAGAGGGAGAAGGAGTTCCCTCTCCTGAGTGAGTTTTGAAGCATTGCTTTAAAACGAAGCGCAAGTGAGGGGTAGGGAGAGGTTACGAATTCATTGGGAAATAAATATGAAAGCTTATACCGTTGAACAAGGTATCGTTGCACCTTTAGATCGTGCCAATGTCGATACAGATTTAATTATTCCAAAACAGTTTTTGAAATCGATCAAACGTACCGGTTTCGGTGACAATTTATTTGATGAATTGCGTTATCTGGATGAAGGTTATCCGGGTCAGGATAATTCAGTTCGTCCGATCAATCCCGACTTTGTCTTGAACCAGCCACGCTATCAGGGCGCATCTATTTTAATTTCACGTGCTAATTTTGGTTGTGGTTCTAGTCGTGAACATGCGCCGTGGGCCTTGAGTGAATATGGTTTTCGTACTGTGATTGCGCCAAGCTTTGCTGATATTTTCTTTAACAACTGCTTTAAAAACGGTATGTTGCCAGTGATTTTGGCTGAAGATATTGTTGAGCAGTTATTTAAGGAATGTGCGGCAGATGAAGGTTATCAATTAACTATTGACTTGCAGGCACAAGAAGTTCGCACCCCTACAGGTGAAAGCTTTAAGTTCGAAGTCGATCCATTTCGCAAGCATTGCCTGTTAAATGGTCTTGATGATATTGGCTTAACTTTGCAGGTGGCGGATGATATTCGTGCCTATGAAGAAAAAACCAAACAATCGCGTCCTTGGGTATTTGCCGAAATTCATGGATAAATCAGTAAAAATTGTCATGGCATGACTGCGATGCCCTTGCTAATATCGGAAGATTATTGAGTTTTTTGATTGGGTAAGACAGACATTATGGCGAATTATTGGAAACAGTGGCTTGCTTTAAGTGCAGTATCGGTGCTGTTGACTGCATGTCAAAGCATCGACACGATGAAACTCAAACATGCCAAAGAAAGTACTGAGAGCAAAAGCAATGC
The DNA here is from genome assembly GCF_056857555.1 of Acinetobacter sp. L-24. Next base: position 63,379 of record NZ_JBSXNI010000047.1, read on the forward strand.
CCTGATTTACTGTACAGGGACGCCAGATTGCCAGTTCGAACGCTTCAATCAGACCATCATTGTCAACGCCGACAATGGCCGCATTAGTGGTGAAGCGCTGAAACAGAAACTGGTACGTTTGCAGGCTAAAAACTTAAATCAGGCCAATCCGATTTATTTATCCGTGCCGGCAGGACAGCATGAACTGTTGGTACGTTTTTATCCGATCAGTAAGGATAAAGCGGAAACTTTACATGTGTTTCATCGTTTTCAGGCCAATAAAACCTATACCTTAAAAATGTTCCGCGACCGTAATGCGCGTAGCAGCAGTTTATTAAATGCTTCGGCGCCTGATCCGCTTTGCGTAGATCTGGTACAAGAGCAAAAAACCATTCGTCGTTTTTGCAAACCCTATAATGCAGTCACCGGGATTGCAGAGTTTGTAGAAAAGAAAATTTAACCTCTGTCAGGTCTGAATCTGACGTTTTAAACGGAAAATCTCATGTCTAAACAAATTTTGATTTTAGCTGGTGACGGCATCGGTCCTGAAATTGTCAAAGCGGCAGAGCAGGTGCTGACTCGTGTAAATGAAAAATTTAATCTTGATTTGACGTGGGAGCAGGGTTTACTCGGTGGTGCGGCCATTGATGCTCACGGTTCACCATATCCAGACGTAACGTCTGAGCAGGCTAAAAAAGCCGATGCGATTCTACTCGGTGCCGTGGGTGGTCCAAAATGGGATACGATTGAGCGTTCAATCCGTCCAGAACGTGGTTTATTGAAATTGCGTAGCGAACTGAACCTGTTTGCTAACTTGCGCCCAGCGATTCTTTATCCGCAACTGGCTGATGCTTCAAGCTTAAAACCTGAAATCGTGGCGGGTCTGGATATTCTGATTGTGCGTGAATTAACGGGTGGTATTTACTTCGGTCAGCCACGTGGTATCCGTGAACTGGAAAATGGTGAGAAGCAAGGCTACAACACCGACGTTTATTCAGAGTCTGAGATCAAGCGTATCGCTAAAGTCGCTTTTGAAATGGCCAACTTGCGCGGTGGTAAAGTGTGTTCAGTGGATAAAGCCAACGTGCTTGAAGTAACTGAGCTGTGGAAACAGACAGTGACTGCGCTGAAAGATGCCGAATATCCTGAAATTAATTTATCGCACATGTATGTCGACAATGCCGCAATGCAGCTGGTACGTGCACCGAAGCAGTTTGACGTGATTGTCACCTCGAACCTGTTCGGTGACATCCTGTCTGATGAAGCAGCGATGTTGACCGGTTCAATCGGCATGTTGCCATCGGCATCTCTGGATGAAAATGGCAAAGGCATGTATGAGCCTTGTCATGGTTCTGCACCAGATATCGCCGGTCAAAACCTGGCAAATCCATTGGCGACCATTCTTTCAGTGGCGATGATGCTGCGTTATACTTTCCGTGAAGAAACCGCTGCTAAAGCCATTGAAGATGCAGTAGGCCAAGTCTTGGATCAAGGCTTGCGTACGGCGGATATCATGTCTGAAGGCATGCAAAAAGTCGGTACGGTTGAAATGGGTCAAGCAGTCGTTGCTGCATTGAACTAAGCCTGCTTCGATTCAAAAAAACGCAGCCTTGAGCTGCGTTTTTTATGATGGAAATTTCGAAGCTTAAACGGCTTAACAGGTTCGGCCTGTGGTGCGTACCGCGGTCGCAATATTATCTTTGAGTAAGAAGGTGATTTTACATTGTAATTTGACGTCGTAGCCGCCGGCAGGGCTTACTGACACGGGAATAGGTACAGTGCCTGTCCCTGTGGCAGGAAACTGCGCTACAGGCAAAGGAATGCTAATGGGGCGTTGTACTACATAGCTTAATTGCTTGGCGCTGCGTTCAGGCCCACTGATCTGCTGATAACCTAAACGTTTTAGATCCAGAGTTTGATCGATCAGTTGGCTGCTTTGCCCAATGAACTGTTGTAAATAGGCATCACGCTGTGCAGCAGTCGTTGAGGAGGTGGTGCTGCATGCACTAAGCAAACTCAATGCTGTACAGCATACTAAAATCAGTGTGAACTTCATGAGCTGTCCTCACACCAAATAAAATGAGTGTAAGCGCATTCCATGCAAAAATACTGTTGTGATTTGATACACGGTAGAAGTTTAGCGTATTGAGATTGATCCCTGATTTAATCCGATCCAGGCTTTGAACTCGATGAGTACAGCTTAACAAGCTCTACCGGTAAAGCGAATCGCCTGAATAATTTCATCTTTCAAGTCAAACCAGATTTGGCATTTCATCTCAATGTTATAACCACCATTTGAGGGCATCGGCATCGGTGCACCGATCGAGATACTTTGACTGATATTCGGCGTGCCCATCGGAATATTCATATCCCGAAAAATAGTGTAGCTGAGAAATTCTGTGGTTTGAATCGGTTGCTGGGAGGTCTTGAATCCCATGGCACGAAGATCCAGCTGGCTACGAACCTGTGCGGCAGTTTGACCCACATAAGGTTGTAGAGACTGATGCAGATACTGATTGCCGCCGGTAGAGCACGCAACGAGAAACAAGCTGGAAAGTAGGGACAAGCATTTCATATTCATTGTTTTTAATTCAATGAATAGTCGTGAATTTATAGACCTGTGTCAAATTATTTTACTGATTGATAAATAATTCAAGTAATAAAAAAGCCACTAAAAGTGGCTTTTGCTTGCGCTAAAACTTAGCGTGCACGATATGTGATACGACCTTTAGTCAAATCATAAGGTGTCATTTCAACCTTCACACTGTCGCCCGTTAAAATACGGATATAGTGTTTACGCATTTTACCAGAGATGTGGGCAATCACTTCGTGACCGTTCTCTAAACGTACACGGAACATAGTATTAGGAAGCGTCTCGGTGACAACGCCTTCGAACTCGATGAGTTCCTCTTTATTGGCCATAGCCTACCTGAATGAATAAATTGGAAAGGCGCAAATTATAGTCAATTTTTTTGCAAAATACAAGACGAAACGGGCGTTAGACTGATCATCTGCCAGTAAAATAGGCGAACTGTCACGATAATTTTTTTAACTAAAAAGACACCTGTTTCTGTTGTCAGTTTGGTCAATCACAGTTAATCTAAAATTAATCTTTTTAAGTATAAATGAAGTACATACAAGGAAGGCTTTTGAGTGAGTCAGCTAACGGATGCATCAGTCGTATTGCGTTTAGGCTATCAGGCGATTCGTCGTGCGGGGTTGCCAACAGAAGAACTTTTGACCAAAGCAGGAGTGGCTTTAAATCAGGTGGAAGCCAATGACCGTACCCCGCTGAGTGCCCAATATGCCTTTTGGGTGGCGGCAGAGGAAGTCAGCAAGGACCCGGACATTGGATTGCATCTGGGTGAGCACCTGCCACTTTATCGTGGTCAGGTCATTGAACACCTGTTTGTTTCATCTGAAAATTTTGGTGAGGGACTGAAACGTGCTTTGGCTTATCAGCGACTGATCAGCGATGCCTTTGCTGCCAAATTAGTGATTGAAGATGATCGCTGCTATTTAACCAATGGTGAACAGCCTTTTGCTGAGAGTCTGGTCAATCGTCATTTTACTGAATGTGCTATGTCAGGTGTACTGCGTTTCTTTAAATTTATTACCGAAGGGCGTTTTGAGCCGATTTATATCGATTTTAATTTTTATAAAGGGGCACCTGATGATGAATACTTCCGGGTTTATGAGTGTCCGGTCAGTCTAGGTCAGAAAGAAACTCGTTTGTATTTCGATCCGACTATCCTGGAATATCCGCTGTGGCAGGCTGAACCTGAGCTGTTGCAGCTGCATGAGCAACTGGCCATTGAAAAGCTACAGGAACTGGCAAGATATGATCTGGTCGGTGAAGTACGTCGTGCAATCGGCTCTACTTTGGAGAGTGGCGAAACCACGCTAGAAACTGTGGCAGCCCAGCTGAACATCACGCCACGCCGTTTGAGAACACAACTGAGTGAGGCACATACCAGCTTTCAGCAGATTCTCTCGGATTATCGCTGTCGTCTGGCCAAGCGTTTGCTGGCGAGTACCAATGAGAGCGTCGAGAGGATTGTCTATCTGACCGGTTTTTCCGAGCCAAGTACCTTCTATCGTGCCTTTAAACGCTGGACCAATGAAACGCCAGTGGAATATCGGAAGCGGAAGCAGCGTTAAAAATCCCTCCTAACCTCTCTTTAAAAAAGGGAGGAATTCCCCTCCTTTTAGGAGGGGTTAGGGGAGGTAAATATTCTAAAAAATTTAAAAACTATTCCGGCATATTCAGCCAGTGCGGACCTAAGGGTAATTCAGGTAATTCAAACTGCGCCGGATAATCAGCATGAATAAAATACAAACCATCTGCTGGCGCAGTCACACCAGCAGCTTTACGGTCTTCTGCCGCGAAAATATTATCAATATGATCGGCAGCATACATGCCCTGACCAATTTCCAATAAACATCCCATGATATTGCGCACCATATGGTGCAGAAAGCCATCGGCCTGAATATCCAGTACCAGATACTGACCATGCTGAATCAAGCGGCAATGGCTGACATGACGAACGGGCTGATTGGACTGACAGGCTGCGGCGCGGAAGCTTTCAAAGTTATGCGTGCCTTCAAACTTTTTCGCGGCGTATATCATCTGTTCAACATCAAGCGGTGCATAGACATGGGTGACCTGTTTATGCAGCAATGCCGGGCGCACAGGGTGGTTATAGACCACATATCGGTAGCGGCGCGCCTGTGCCTTAAAACGGGCATGGAAGCTGTGATCCATCTCTTTGATCCACTGGATCGAGATGTCTTTAGGGAGTTGGCTATTGCAGCCCATCAGCCAGCCACGTTCAGAACGCACGGCATCCGTATCAAAATGTGCCACCATATTGGTGGCATGGACACCCGCATCCGTACGACCAGCACCATGCAGGCTAATCGGTTGATCGGCAACTTTGCTCAGAACCTTCTCAATGGTTTCCTGTACGCTTGCAACTCCCGGCTGTTGAGTCTGCCATCCTCGATAATGCATCCCACAAAACTCAATTCCCACCGCAAAACGCTGCATAATGACCTCAAAACCTTATTGATCGTACCAATGACGATGCCATTGCTCTACAGTGTCGTATTGTAAATACATTTTCAGGGCTTTTGCATACAGATCCGCATGTCCATAACTTTCATTCAGCAAAATTTTGCAGTGATTCACCCATTCGGCAATGGCATAGCGCTGATCCGTCGCACCAAAAGGCACTTGGGTGGTTAAGACGGAAATACAGCCCTGCTCATACAATTGATCAATGAGCGCAATCATGGTGTCATTGACCGCCAGGTTGCCAGTGCCAAAACCTTGCAAAAATAGAAAATGCGGTGGTCGAGCCAAGAGGTTGTTCAAGTTATTCAGCTGCTGAGCCAGATCAATCGGCTGCATCATGATGCTCATGCAGTTGAATTCAGCCGCTTTCGCAATATCTTCTACCTTGACCTGATAACACGGTTGATGGGTCTGGATTGCGATATTGGCCTCAAGACCTGCAAAGGCATTTAACTCGGTAGTATGCTGTTTCAGTGCAGTTTGCGCATGTAGCAGCTGATGATGGAATGCCAGATAGACTCCAGCGCTACATTCGCTGACGGAATCTAGTGCAAATTTCAGGTTATCTAGGGCATCACTAAATTCACGCTGTTCATTGCCTTGAGCATTCAGCAACGGATATTGGCTACCGGTCAGCACCACATGCGCCGAGTTTCCAATAAAATGTGCCAGTACTGCACTGGCATAACTCAGCGTATCTGTACCGTGAATAATCACAAAATGCTGGATTTGCCGCGATTGCAATTGCTGAATAAACTGTACCAGTTGCAACCAGTCGGTTGCTGTGCAGGCACTACTGTCCTTAATGGCGGGTGCATGATGGCATTCGACGAAATACTGCTCTGCAAGTATCTGTTCGAGCTTTGGAATAAATAAATCAGCAGGCATCGGTGCAAGAGGATCTCCCACGCAGCCGAATGTGCCACCCATATAAATTAATGCAATATTTTTTATCATAAAAAAAGCAGCCAATTATTGACTGCTTTAGTGTAAATCGAAATGCATCAAGATGCGATTTGATTCAGTAATTGCTCTGCGCGTTGCTGTTGTTCAGGAGTATATTCAGCTTCTCGCTCGGCAATGATTTCACGGGCAGCGGCGTAGGCACCGAGTTGAATATATTGCTGGGCAAGATCAAGATTGAGACTTGCTTCATTAACATCCAGTAATTCGGGGAAAGATTGCACGAGTGGATCATGCTGGTCTACGGCTGCCTGAGCTGGCGTAGCAGGAAGATCGAAACTCATCACTGTTGCAGCAGGCGCTTCTGGCGTGGTTTCCAAATGATCTAATTTGAAATCCATGCCTGATAGATTGGTTTGTGCAACCGGATCTGCCACAGGTGCTGCAGCTGTTAAGCTGGACAGATCGAACTCAGTTGCAGGCACCGCAGTTTTTTCAGCTGCTGGTACAGGTGTGTCAAGTGAGAATGAAAAATCTAGAGGCTTGATTTCCTCAGTCACAGTTGGTGCTGTTTCTACTGGAGCAGATTGTTCCAAATCCAGTTTAAAGTCTAAGACAGGTGCCGTTTCTGTTACTGCTGTAGTTTGAATATCTGTAGATGTACTCTGAAATTCAAAATTTACAGAAGGAGCAGCAGGTATAGGAGCCTCTTCAGCTTTTGGTGTTTCTACTGGGGTAGTCTTTGGTTCAAAATTAAATTCAAGTGGTTGAATATCTGCTACAGGTTCTGCAATAGGGGCCGGCTTGCTTGATTGAAAGTCCTGCTGCAATTGTTCAAATGCTAGTTCATTTGAAGGAGCCGGTGCAACCAGATCGGCAAAAGCATCTGAAGTTGAAGTAGCTTCCTGCGCAGAAGAAGTTTTAGGCTGGGCACTTGGGAAATCAATGGTATCTTGTACAGCAGATGAAGATTGTTCGAATTCACGCTGTTTTGCTTCAGCTTGCGCCAGAATCTCATCTAAATGCAAAGAACGGATATGGTTGAGCAGCTGTGAAATTGCAAACTCATCTTTTTGTAAGATATGAATATCCAATAACAGCAGATAGAGTTCATGCTGGGAATTATCCCGATTCAGTGCCTGGTTAATCTGTGCTTCGGCCGCAAAAAAATTACGCTCTTGAATCAGGCCTTCAATTTTCTTGCGTGTGTCTGCTGATAATGGCGTTGCTGATTTTTTTGTGACCCCGACTGGCTCCACCACTTTGGTTCTTTGTGGGGCAGCTTTTGAAGCAGAGCCAGTTTTTTTCGCTTTTACCGTTTTAGTTTTTGCTTTATCTGATTCTTGAGCATCTTGTCGTTTTTTAAAGACAATTAATACGATGATCAATATCACTAATGGAATCACATAAATCAGCATGTTTTACCCCTTGGGGATAGAGTAGTTTAAATTCGCCTATCCCAATAAATCGTCATGTGTAACTTTTTAATTAATTGGCTTCTTATCTGCTTGTTGGGCTTTGAGCTGTTGTTGTAGCTGGGCCAGACGCGCATTTAATAACTGAATTCTGTGATCCTTCTGATTGAGTGCCAATTCTAATTCAGTCACGTTTCTCTGTAATTTAACGGTTTTTTCTCGGGCTGTCATAACTTTTAATGACAATTCCTTTGATGTTTGATTGCGTTCTGTGTTCTGGTTTGCAGAAACTTGCCCAGAATCGTGCTGGTTCTCAGCCACCAGGCTCATTTCTGCCTGATTCAAACGGTATTTTGTTTTGCCAGCAGGCTTAGAAGGTCGCTCGGTTTGCTTTGCTGCAGTGACTTTAATGGGCGCAGGTGCAGGATGAGTCGTATTTAAGTTCAATGCAGCACCCTTGCGTAGACGATCGGCATTTCCTCCGATAAAGGCATGCTCATTGTGTTTTTTGATTTGCTGCATGACTTCGTTGACCGGGCGCTGCTGCTGTTCGGCAATTCGTGAAGCAATCCCCCACAGTGACTCATTGGATTGAACGACATAAGTAGGTTGAGTCTGATTCGGAGCTGCTTTGATTGGTGAAGCTTTTGCAGTCACTGGAGCTGGAGTTTTCACCGGATTGGATGATCCAGTTGATTTTCTGGCTTGTTCCTCAGCAAATTTTTTCACCAATGGATCACTGGAGGCGGTTTGATGATCAGAACGGGACTCTACAGCTTTCTGCACATCTGCTTTATTTGATGCTGATGCGCTTTGATTTGCTGGCATCGTACTAGCTGGTTTGTTTGTAGTCGAAGCTGCTGCAGGAGCAGGCGATGCAAGAGTTGCTTGTGAGGTCTTTACTGAATCTGAAAGCGCCGCTGCAGTTTTATCTGGGGCTTGAGTATCGGGTGCAGTTACAGCCTCGCTTTTCAGTACAGGCGCAATCGCTTGAGCCTGAATCGCTGGACTTGATGTCATTACAGCTGGCACAAATGCAGTTTTAGGAATAGAAGTGTTCGATAATGTTGGTGGTGCTGTACGTTGCAATGCCAACGGCTTTTCTAGAGCCGGTGGCTTATTTAAGGCTGTGGAAGCTGTTGTACTGTAATGACTACTTACGGGTAAGTTGAGTGCAATATCTTTTTCACTGACGACGACAACTGGTGCAAGCGGGCGTTCATTCTGTTTGAGACTGGCTTTTAATAAATCGGTTTTAGCTTGTAAGGGCGTACGAATATGTTGCAGCCGTGCGGCATTGCCTTCCTTGATTTTGACAATAATATTCAGCTCGCGCTCTGTCATTGGTCGAGAAGAAGTAATAGTAATGACCCCGGTGCCATTATTGCTACGCCGAGTAAAAAAGTTTAGATGACCAGGCGGCTGATGCGATGCACCAATTGACATTAAATCTTCAGGTGAAGCCAGACTGACTTCAATCGGCAAATTGATATTAGACTGCCGAAAAGTCATTTCTGCATAGAGTAATTCCCCAGGGGCAGACTGAATCTGAACCGGATCTACATTAATCGCATAAATGTTTTGTGAAGCGACAATGGCTAAAATGGCAAGCTTTAATTTGTTATATACAGTCATCTTAATCGTGAGCTCAGTCATTATCGCATAGCGAAAATTATAGATTAACGGGATGTTTGTTTTTTGTAAAATACTTACGCAATAGTTACATAAAAAAGCCGATCAATAAAGATCGGCTTTTGGCTTTATATCCAAAGGATATTAGGCATTTTTATAATCAATCAGAATACGCAGCATACGGCGTAACGGCTCGGCCGCACCCCAAAGCAACTGGTCACCTACAGTGAACGCACCCAGATATTCTTTACCCATATTCAGCTTGCGCAGACGGCCGACTGGAACGCTTAAAGTACCTGTTACAGCAACAGGCGTCAGATCAGTCATGGATGCTTCACGAGTATTTGGAACCACTTTAGACCAGTCATTGGCACGTGCAATGATGTCTTCGATTTCATCCAAAGGTACATCTTTTTTCAATTTCAGGGTTAATGCCTGAGAGTGACAACGCATGGCACCAATACGCACGCAGTGACCATCAATTGGCACGATCTGCTGGTTGCCCAGAATCTTGTTGGTTTCAACCTGACCTTTCCATTCTTCTTTCGACTGGCCGCTTTCCAGTTGCTTGTCGATATAAGGAATGAGTGAACCAGCCAAAGGAACGCCAAAGTTTGCAGACGGGAAGCCTTCACCACGTTGTAGTTCAGCAATTCTAGAGTCGATATCCAGAATTGGAGAACGCGGATCATCTAACAACTCTTTGGTATTGTTATATAAATAACCCATACCATTGATCAGTTCACGCATGTTCTGCGCGCCAGCACCAGAAGCGGCCTGATAGGTCATTGATGTTGCCCATTCCACCAGATTGTTCTGGAACAGACCGCCCAGGCCCATCAGCATCAAGGAAACTGTACAGTTACCGCCGACAAAAGTCTTGGTGCCTTTGACCAGACCATCTTTGATCACATGCATGTTGACCGGATCAAGTACGATGATGGCTTCATCATCCATACGTAAGGTCGATGCTGCATCAATCCAGTAACCGTTCCAGCCTTCAGCTTTCAGTTTCGGGAAAACTTCAGAGGTATAGTCGCCACCTTGACAGGTAATAATGACATCCATTTGCTTCAGACTGTTAATGTCTGATGCATCCATAAGTGCTGGGGCAGTCTTACCGCCAAATGCTGGCGCTTCACCGCCTGCATTACTGGTAGAGAAATAGAATGGCTCAAAATGAGCAAAATCATTCTCTTCAACCATACGTTGCATAAGGACGGAACCGACCATCCCGCGCCAACCGACCAGACCTACTTTCATGTCACTTTGCCTCGGTGCGTTAAAAAATCAAAAGGGATTCGAGTGTACCAAAAAGGGACTCAACTGCAAGAGCTACACAATCAAAACATCAATATTCTTGAGCGAAATATCTGCTTTATGATACATACAAAATTGATAACGTCATTTTTCTTTTAGAAAAAATAATAACTTAATTAAGAGCGCAGTTTATGATATGGGTTATCCAAATTCTGGCAATCATTGTCATTTGGTTAAGTTTTTGGTCACTGATACCACGTGATGAATGGTGGATTCGGGGTGCGGATTTTCCACGCTTACAAATTCTGGTATTGGGCTTTATCGCCTTTATTCTTTTTCTTCTGGTTGATCATCCCTGGAACTGGTTGAATCAGCTACTTTTTATAGGGCTGATGGCGGCTTTGGCCTATCAGCTGAAAATGGTATTGCCTTATACCTTTATCTGGAAAAAACAGGTCAAGCAGGTCAAGCAGGATCAGCTGGATCCGCAACGTCAGATTTCCCTCGTCGTTTCCAATGTACTTACTACCAATACCAAATATCATTTACTGATCGAGCAGATCCAGATTCATCAGCCAGATCTGGTTTTAACCCTGGAAACCGATCAAAACTGGCAAAATGCACTCTCAGTGATTGAAGCTGATTATCCTTATCGCGTGCCTGTGCCTTTGGATAATCTGTATGGCATGCATCTATATAGCAAGCTTGAACTGAGTGAAACTGAGGTTAAATTTATTCTGAGTGATGAAATTCCCTCCATTCATACCACGGTGATCTTACGTTCGGGACAAGCGGTACAGCTCTACTGTCTGCATCCCAAACCACCCAGTCCGACCGAGGCCAAGGATTCTACCTTGCGTGATGCTGAACTGCTGATTGTCGGTGATCAGATTAAAGATCTGGATGAAAGCTGTATCGTCATGGGCGATCTGAATGACGTGGCCTGGTCACGTACCACACGCCTGTTTCAACGCATTAGTGGGTTGCTAGATCCGCGGGTAGGGCGTCATTATGTAAATACTTTTCACGCAGATTATCCTTTTTTTCGCTGGTCGCTGGATCACGTCTTTCACAGTACCGATTTTGCCTTGGTACATATGGAACGTTTACCGCATGTAGGCTCTGACCATTTTCCGGTCTTTCTGGTTTTACAAACCGGTCGGGTATTCGAGCATATTCAGGAAGAATTAGAACAAACTGATGAAGATGAGCAAGAAGCACAAAAAGCTATTGAAGAAGGCATTCAGAAAGCAGAGAAAGAGGAAAAAATAGTCACTGATGAAGTTGCTATGGCATATAAAGAAGGAGGCAAAATCTCTTAGCTTTTTAGAAGAAAAGTGTACGATATTGCTTACAACAGTTTCCGCTTCTTGCGAATGGGCAGGGGTTGGAAATCTGGGTATTCTAGGTTTATCAGCACAGGGAGTCGAGAAAGGATATTCTCATAAGGAAGACGAAGCTGAATGAAAACATCATGGATATGATGCTGAAAGGGAAATCACAAAAAGCAGAACGAATTATAATATGTGAAAGCACAACCTCATTAACCCGAGTTTTACAGGATGTAGAGCTCGGGTTAAATTATTTCAATTACTTAAACATGATTTTAAGCTATAGCCCTTCAAATTCCGTGATCAAATCGATTTAGTAAATTGATTTATAACCTTCAGGGCGAGTCTTAAAACGGCGGTGGAACCACATATATTGGGTCGGTGCGATGCGCAACTGCTGCTCAATCACCCGGTTCACGCGAGTGGCATCTTCAACTTCATTCTCACTAGGGAAGTTTTCCAGTGCCGGTTCAATGAGCACATGGTAGTGCGGATTGTTAATATCGCCATGACGGTAGAAATATAAAGGAATTGCAGCCGCTTTGGTCATTTTCAGTAAACGGCGATGTGCGGTTACAGTCGCCGCAGGCACGCCAAAAAAAGGTGCCATCACGCCTTGTTTTAAACCATAATCCTGATCCGGACTGTACCAGATCGCATGGCCATTTTTCAGGTTACGTACCAGACCGCGCATATCATCATGGTCAATCTGATTGGCATAAATTGTGGCGCGACAACGGTAAATCAGCATGTCCAAAAGTGGATTATTCTGCGGACGATAGACCACATCCGGTTCAAAATATTGTGCGCAAAGATAACCACCCGCATCGAGCAAAGTTGAATGCGTGCCTAATAACAGCATGCCTTGGCCTGCGGCTTGTGCCTTCTGAATATGTTCCAAGCCTTCAATACTGACGCGGCCCTGAAACCATTTCGGACTGTACCAGGCATTCAGCGTCTCAAACACCCCCAGCATTTGATCGATAAATACCTGACGGGCATTGTCCTGTACCTGCTTTTCAGACCATTCGGGAAAGCAGACTTCCAGATTACGCAGCGTGGTTTCACGGCGTGATTTCAAGTATTTAAAAGAAAGGTGGCCCAGCAGGGACGCCAGACGATGCTGAATGGCCCAAGGTAAGATCGCCAGAATCATCAGGAAAATAATGCCTAGCCATTTGCCCCAATATTGAGGTAACAGGAATGACCATTGAAATTCACCGGGTTGATATGCAGGCTGAGTACTCATAAAACAATTTAGGGCCAAAAGATTAAATGCAGTCTAACAGAGAAGATTATTGAAATAAAAAAGCATCTGTACGAATACAGATGCTTTAGTAAAAGCTCGGGGAATATTTAGCCGTTACTTAGGTTGTCCAGTTCTTCCCAACGCTCTAATTTTTCCAGTAACAGCTCATCAATTTCGGATAAACGGTTAGAAAGTTTCAATGCTTTATCGGAATCAGTCACAAATAAAGAGCCATCAGCCAGTTGTGCGTTGATCTCGGCCTGCTCTTTTTCCAGTGCTTCCATTTCAGCAGGAAGTTGCTCGAGTGCACGCTGGTCCTTGTAGCTAAGCTTAACTTTTTTGGCAGCGACCGGTGCCGCCTCGGCTTCTGCTTTGGCTATGGCTTTTTTCACGGCACTTTTTTGGTCAACCACGGTTTGATCCGGACGTTGTTCAAGATAATCCTGATAACCGCCAACATATTCGTCAATATTGCCCTTACCATCAAAGACCCAAGTGGATGTTACCACGTTGTCCATAAAGGCACGGTCATGCGAGATCAACAGCAGGGTGCCTTTGTAGCCACCCAGCATCTCTTCCAGTAACTCTAAAGTCACCATATCCAGGTCGTTGGTTGGCTCATCCATCACAATCAGGTTCGATGGTTTCAGCAACAGTTTCGCTAGCAGGATACGGTTGCGCTCACCACCTGACAAAGCTTTGACTGGTGTACGGGCACGTTCTGGCGAAAACAGGAAATCTTGTAAATAACTATAGATATGACGACGGTTACCATTCACATCCACGTGGTCAGAACCTTCTGAGACGTTATCTTTAACAGATTTTTCCAGATCCAGCGCATTACGGAGCTGGTCGAAATAGGCCACTTCTAACTGCGTACCGGTCTTCACCGTACCGCCATGTTCTAGCTCGCCCAGAATGGCTTTAATGAGGGTAGTTTTACCGACACCGTTATCACCGACCAGACCGATACGGTCGCCACGGAGGACAAGTGCAGAGAAGTTGTTGATGATCGGTGCATTGTCACCGAATTTCACACTCAGGTTCTCAATTTCAAACACCAGTTTGCCGGAACGGTTGGCATCCTGAGTCGCCATCGTCACTTTACCTTGTTGCGAACGACGTGCTCTAGATTCTTCACGTAATGCTTTTAGGGCACGGACACGACCTTCGTTACGGGTACGACGGGCTTTAATCCCTTGACGGATCCAGACTTCTTCCTCAGCCAGCTTTTTATCGAACAGCGCATTTTGCTTTTCTTCAGCTTCCATTTGCTGGGCTTTCAGGTCTAGATAACGTGAATAGTTACCTTCATAACTACGCAGTTGACCACGATCCAGTTCAACAATACGGGTAGCAATGCTATCGACAAAGGCACGGTCATGCGAAATGAACAATAGGGTCAAATTATTTTGATCGAGCAGGAATTTTTCCAGCCATTCGATACTTTCAACGTCTAAATGGTTCGTCGGTTCGTCCAGTAACAGCACATCGGGTTGGGTAAGTAAAGCACGTGCCAGTAGTACACGACGTTTACGACCACCAGACAAATCGGCAAGATCTGCATCCGGGTCCAGGCCCATTTTGCTTAAAATCGAATTGACCTTGGTTTCCAGGGCCCAGCCATCCAGCTGATCCATTTTGTGTTGCAGGTTGCCCATACGATCACAGGCGTCCATGTCACCTAGTACACAAGCTTCACTGGCAGCATGATAAGCACGCAGAACTTCTGACGCTTCACCAGCGCCATCTGCCACGATATCAGCCACTTTACCTGAATCCATCGGTACATCTTGCGCCAGCATGGAAATAGTAATGCCGTTTTGTAATGAAACTTCGCCGTTGTCAGGCAGTAAACTTCCTTCAATCAGCTTAAGTAAGGTAGACTTACCCTCACCATTACGGCCAATCAAACACACTCGTTCGCCGCGTTCCAAGTTAAAATTCGCGCCGTCGAGCAGGGCGGGTCCACCAAACGCAAGTTGGACATCCCTAAGGGTAATATAGGCCATAATGTTTCCTGAAATCCCCAATGAGGACTTTAAATGACTAAACAACAAAATCTAAATGATCAGGCGTCATTTTCCGCACCCATTGAAGATTTGCAAGTGCGAATTGCATTTTTAGACGATTTAGTTGAACAGTTGAATGATCAGGTGGCCAAACAGACCCTGGAAATTGCTGATCTGAAAAAGCAAATGACGCTGTTATATCAACGTGTTGAGTCTTCAGATCTGTCTGAAGGCATTGCAGAATTTGATCCGGTTGCAGATCGCCCACCGCATTATTAATTTGCAACCAATGATTTAATCAACAACAACCCTTAGCTGATCTAAGGGTTTTTTATTGAAAAATAAAAATGAGCCGATCGATAAGATGTTAAAAAGAGAAATATTATTTTTTTGAATGGGCTTTTAAATTGCCTTAAACACGCATATAAAAGTAATCAAGTGCCAAAGAAATTTTCCTGCTGAAAACAAATATTCGGGCTTATAAACAGATTTCTTTCAGGCATTTCATAAAATGCAGTTTGACCCTCTGCCGAAACAGGCCTGCACCCATTCAGTCGTAAAATTATTTGACCTTTCACTCACTTCCTACTCTAATACCCGCTCTCAGGTACATTCCGGAATTGCGTCCCATGCACCCAAAAGTTGTTCTACTCGACCTCGAAAATAATTTCCCCACAGCCAAGTTAATGCGTGAGATTGTGGCGCATTATTCGACTTTATATCTGTTTAGCTGTGCTGGAAAATTTGAATTCTCCTTAGAGGATTTAACCGAGCTTGCCGGCTGGGTTAGCAGTGGTCAGGTGGTGGTACTGGACACGCCTGAATCGCCACAAAAAGAATATGAATATGCGGTCATTGTCGGTCAGCTTATGGCGCTACTGGAGCCGGAAACCGAGGTTGAATTGATCTCGGCGATGGACAGCTGCGAGATGTTGCAGCAGATGCTGCAAGCTTCTGATATTCCGTGTCACCTAATTCAGATTCAGCCTGATGAGACAAACATTCCAACCGATCAACCTAAAAATCATCTTCCGAGTCTGGATACCATCAAGAACACACCTGCCTTGCAACTGGTGAAAAAATACTGTGATGCGTTAGGGAAAATGAGCGGCAAACCGAATACGGTGGAAACCCTAAAAAACTCAGTGGCGAATATTCTGCAAGTGATGCCAGTGAAAGCTCAGCATGTGGTCGGCATGTTGATTAACCTGAAAATTGTCAAACGCTATGATGAGCAGATCAGTTTCCGTAAAAAAGTCCTGAAACAATGGCTGCAACTCAATCTGGATGAACAAAGCCCGGTTAAAAATCCTAAACTGGATCAGGTTATTTCCCAAATGAAGGTAGATGAAGCTCCAGTTGAATCTGAAATACTCAAGTCACCAATCCAGTCGGCACAGCAAGACCTGTTCAAGAACTTTGGCCGGATCGATCCGGTACAACTGGAAGTGGCGCGTAAACTGCGTGAATTGCAGGGCGATAAACCCAAAGACATTTATGAGCTGCGTGATTTACTGGAACAGTTATTTCCAAAATCGGACATTCGCTTGCTGCTGAAGGAGTTGATCGAGAAAGGTTATATTTACTGGAATGGTCACGAAATTTTATATAGTCATGAAATGTTCCTGAATTAATTTTATCGTGCAAACTTGCGTTTTATATTGTGCTTATGCAACTCTAATAATAGAACATAAAGGTTGAACTATGGAAAACACTGGAATCTGGGTGACGGTGGTCATCATCATTTTCGTCATAGGGTCGATTTTCGGGTTACGTGTAAGTCCCCGAGAAAAAGCCTTGGGGCTGATGCGTGATAAAGCCCGTAAAATGGGTTTGCATCCACGTCTGGTGGTGGCACCGGACTGGACCAAAATCCCGAAGGCGACTGAAAGTCGTGCCAGTATGGTCGCGTACTACAGTGTGCTGATGCCAGATGCACGTTTGCCCTTGATGCGCGCCCGTGTTGTCGATAATAAACTCGAAATCGTGCAGGGTGATGAGAAATTTAAAGATTTTCCCATTGCATTAAAAGGCATTTATGCTATTGATATGCAGGCCAACTGTGTCGGCGTGTATTGGGATGAAGAAGCTGATTTAAGAGCGACCCAACTCGACGACATCAAAGCGCTGTTACACGCTTTGGCTGAACTTTAATTTAGAAATAAACAGGATTAACGGTTAATTATGGCGAACGCTCCTCGGTCCACATCAAAAAGCAGCACAGCGAAGTCTCCCGACGCTGGAAGCAAGCGTGCCCTAGTGATTGTGGAGTCGCCTGCAAAAGCGAAAACAATCAATAAGTACCTTGGTCCGAACTACATCGTAAAATCATCGGTGGGTCATGTGCGTGACTTACCGACTGGCGGCTCTGCAAAATCGACAGAGAAAAAACCAGCGACACGTACCAAACTGACGGATGCAGAAAAAGCTGAAAAATCACAGAATGCGTTGATTAACCGCATGGGTGTCGATCCGGAACATGACTGGAAAGCCAAATACGAAGTCCTTCCTGGCAAAGAACATGTGGTTGCCGAACTGAAAAAACTGGCATCGCAAGTCGATGAAGTCTATCTGGCAACGGATATGGACAGGGAAGGAGAGGCGATTGCCTGGCATTTAAAAGAAGTCATCGGTGGTGATGATTCGCGTTATCAGCGTGTGGTCTTCAACGAAATTACCAAAAACGCGATTCAGGATGCCTTTAAGCATCCGTCACGTCTGGATACCAATAAAGTCAATGCACAGCAGGCACGCCGTTTCCTGGATCGTGTCGTGGGCTTTATGATTTCGCCATTGCTTTGGGAAAAGATTGCCCGTGGTCTGTCGGCCGGTCGTGTACAGTCGGTTGCAGTGAAGCTGGTGGTCGAGCGTGAACGTGAAATTCGTGCCTTCATTCCTGAAGAATACTGGCAGGTGTTTGCCGATACCAAATCGAAAAAAGATGATATTCGTCTCGAAGCGGTCAAGCAAAATGGCAAGACGCTCAAGCTGCGCAACAAAGCCGAAACTGATGCCTTATTAAACCTGATCAAAGATGCGGATTATACGGTTTCTGCACGTGAAGATAAGCCAACCAAGGTTAATCCAAGTGCGCCGTATATTACGTCAACGCTACAACAGGCAGCCAGTACCCGTCTCGGTTTTTCTGTGAAGAAAACCATGATGCTGGCGCAGCGTCTGTATGAAGCCGGCTTCATTACCTATATGCGTACCGACTCGACCTTCTTGAGTGATGATGCGGTGAATATGGTGCGTGGTCATATCGAATCCGAGTTTGGCGAGAAGTATTTGCCTGCCAAGCCGAACCGTTATGGCAATAAAGCCGGTGCGCAAGAAGCGCATGAGGCGATTCGTCCATCTATGGTTGGCTTAAAAGGCGACAGTCTGGTGGGTGTTGAGCGTGATGCACAGCGTCTGTATGACCTGATCTGGCGCCAGTTTGTTGCTTGTCAGATGACTCCGGCAGAATATCTGTCTTCTACCATTTTGGTGGATGCCAATGGCGTAGAACTGAAAGCCAAAGGCCGTACCTTGGTCTTTGATGGCTTTACCCGCGTGCGTGGTGCCAATAAAGCCGATGACGATATTTTATTGCCTGCGGTCAAAGTCGGTGAAGTGCTTAAACTTGAGAAACTTGATCCATCTCAACATTTCACCAAGCCACCGGCACGTTTTACTGAAGCCTCACTGGTGAAAGAACTCGAGAAAAAAGGCATTGGCCGTCCATCGACCTATGCTGCGATTATCTCGACCATTCAGGATCGTGGTTATGTGAAACTGGATAACCGTCGTCTCTATGCCGAGAAGATGGGTGAGATCGTTACCGATCGTCTGGATGAAAATTTTAGTAATCTGATGAACTATGCCTTTACCGCAGATCTTGAAGGTCAGCTGGATAAAGTAGCAGATGGTGAGCGTAACTGGAAAGAGTTATTAGACAGCTTCTACGGCGATTTTAAGCAACGTTTGACTACGGCGCAGGGTGAGAACGGTATGCGCCGCAATCAGCCTGTAGAAGTGGATGCAGTACACTGTAAAGAATGTGACCGTCCAATGCAGATTCGTACCGGAACCACAGGCGTATTCTTGGGTTGTTCAGGCTATAACCTACCGCCGAAAGAGCGTTGTAAAGGAACCTTGAACCTGACACCAGTTGAGTCTCTGGCTGCATTATCTGATGATGAGGCTGCGGAAACTGCTGACCTGATGTCGAAGAAGCGTTGTCCGATCTGTGAAACTGCCATGGACAGCTATGTGATTGATGGCGGCCGTAAACTGCATATCTGTGGGAATAACCCGGACTGTAGTGGTTTTGAACTTGAAGAAGGTGAGTTCAAAATTAAAGGCTATGATGGCCCGAGTATCCCATGCGACAAGTGTGATGGTGAAATGCAGCTGAAGACGGGTCGTTTTGGTCCGTATTTTGCCTGTACCAGCTGTGACAATACCCGTAAAGTCTTAAAGAGCGGTCAGCCTGCGCCTCCACGTGTGGATCCGATCAAGATGGAGCATTTACGTTCTGCCAAGCATGACGATTTCTTTGTACTGCGTGACGGTGCAGCCGGTTTATTCCTGGCGGCAAGCAAGTTCCCGAAAGTGCGTGAAACCCGTGCACCGAAAGTGGCCGAGATTCGTTCTGTTGCCGACCAGCTTGATCCAAAGTATCAGTTTATCTTGCAGGCACCTGATGTGGACCCGGAAGGGAATCCAACTCTGGTAAAATTTAGCCGTAAGAACCAGTCACAATATATTGGTTCGGAAACTGCAGAAGGCAAGCAAACCAAATGGTCTCTGGTTTATCAGGACGGAAAATGGGTTGAAGCCTAAACTCTAAGATTCAAAAAAATGCTGACGAAAGTCGGCATTTTTTATGTCAGAATCATGTATATAAAAAATTAAAAATAATATCTTGGGGTGGATGTGGATATTCAGACAAAAAAGTTCGCTGTATTAATCGATGCGGATAATTCTTCTATCAACGCGATTTCATCGGTATTGGAGGAAGTTGCGAAATATGGAATTGCCAGTGTCAAACGTGTGTATGGGGACTGGAGCAGCGAAACGTTAAAGAAATGGCGAGATGTACTCCTTCCTCATGCCATCACTCCGGTACAACAATTCGCTTATACCAAGGGTAAAGATGCGACGGATATGATCCTGATCATTGATGCTATGGATTTACTTTATGCAGGTGCATTAGATGGATTTTGTATCGTATCCAGCGATAGCGATTTCACGCCCTTAGCTTCACGTATTCGTGAAAATGGTCTAACAGTGTATGGCTTTGGCAAAAAAGCTACGCCTGAAGCATTTAAGAAAGCCTGTGACAAGTTCATTTATATCGAAAACTTACTTGTAGATAGTGAAATTAAAAATAATGAGGATGGTGAAGAAACAGGATCAATAGATAAAAAAGTTTCGGAGATTATCAAGACTAATGGACAAAAAACTATATCTGCGCAAAAGGAAATTCAGTTACCTGAAGGGATGGATCGAGCTACGCTTAACTTAATTTATAAAGCTGTAAAAGATAATGCCGATGATAATGGATGGGCGAATTTAGGGATGGTCGGGCAGTATATCAGTGCAGTAAAGCCTGATTTTGACTCTCGTAACTATGGTAGAGCCAAATTGTCAGGATTAATAAAAACTTTAAATTTATTTGAAACAAAAATAGAAATGAGTCAGATGTATTTAAGAAAAATGAAAAAGCAGAGTGTGTAATCGATATGTGGAAAAAGATTCGGATTCTGATTTTATTAATCATCTTATTGATTGTCGCGGTCAATGCCTATCGTGATCAAAACCAGAACTGGTCAAAGCCGATTATTGTGTTGCTGCATCCGATTAATGCCGATGGATTACCGACCACACAGCAATATATCCAGCAACTGTCAGCTCAGGACCTGAATGGAGCACGGGAATATCTGGAAAAAGCAGCTCAGCAGTATCGTGGACAGCCGACTTATTTTTATTTTAATTTAGGCCGTGAGCTTCAAGTTCTACCACCCAAAGTCCCTGAGCAAGACTCGCTCATCGATACGGTTTTATGGAGTTTAAAATTCCGGTTCTATGCCTGGAAACAGCGACAGAGTTCAGACCCTTCAGCTAATGTGACTTTATTTTTAAATTACTATGATCCTGTGCAGACCAAGCAATTGAAACATTCCACTGCTTTGCAAAAAGGCCGGATTGGTTCGATAAATCTATTTGCATCCAAACAACAAACTGAACAGAATAAAATTGTATTGGTGCATGAATTGCTGCATGCCTTTGGCGCTTCGGATAAATATGATTTAGCGACAGGTCAACCGATTTATCCGCTGGGTTATGCATTTCCAGATCAGCAACCCTTATTTCCGCAAACCAAGGCGGAGCTGATGGCAGGACATATTCCACTGTCTCAAACCACCAGTAAAATGCCAGAATCTTTAAATCAAACCTTGATTAATGAGATAACTGCAATTGAACTGGGCTGGAAATAAAGACTTGTGGATAGTGCTGGATTTATCCACAATTTAGACTTCATTTGTGGATAAAAGATCACACCATGCCGCTCACCTTTGTGCTTGCTCCTGACTCGTTTAAAGAAAGCATGTCTGCTGCGCAGGCTTGTCAGGCCATGCAACGCGGTATTCAGAACGTCATTCCGGATGCCAATATTATTCATGTGCCAATGGCTGATGGCGGTGAAGGCACGGTCGATGCACTGATTTCAAGCTTGAAGGGGGAAAGTATTGCATGTGAAGTGACCGGACCACTGCCTGAGCAACGTATTCAGACCTATTGGGGTTTGATTGATGCAGGTCAAACTGCTGTGATTGAAATGGCCAAGGCTAATGGCATTCATTTATTGAAGCCTTCACAGCGTAATCCGATGCTCACTTCGACCTATGGTACAGGAGAAATGATCAAACAGGCATTGGACTTGAGTGTGAAAAAAATCATCATTGGGCTCGGTGGCAGTATTACCAATGATGCAGGTGCTGGTATGGCGCAAGCACTGGGTGTGCGGTTTCTAAATTATAAGAGTGAGTCAATTCAGGTCTGTGGTGGAAACTTAGATCTGGTCAAATCAATGGATTTATCCGAACTTGATCCACGTTTAGCAGATACTGAAATAATCATTGCATCGGATGTCAACAATCCACTGTGTGGACCAAATGGTGCATCGATAATCTTTGGACCACAAAAAGGTGCAACGCCTGAAATGGTCAAGCAGTTGGATCAAAACCTCTGTCATTTCGCCGATGTAGTCGCTGGGCAGATTGGCCATGATCATCGTCATGTTGCAGGTGCGGGCGCTGCCGGTGGATTGGGTTTTGGTTTAATGGCATTCACTGCTGCTTCCATTCGATCAGGTGTAGAGCTGATGATTGAACAGGTTCAACTCAACGAGAAAATAGCGCAAGCAGATCATGTGTTTACCGGGGAAGGTAAAATTGATTTTCAAACCAAATTTGGCAAAACGCCATTTGGTGTGGCGCAGGTTGCAAAACACTTCAATAAACCGGTGATTGCTTTTGCGGGTCTAGTCGGTGAAGGGATTGAGGATTTGTTTGAGTCAGGATTTAGCCAGATTGTTGGGATTAATCCGCCAGATTGTCCTTTAGAGGAAGCCTTAAATAATGCAGAAATGAACTTGGAGAAAGCTGTCGTTGAGATAGTTAAAATCTTTTGACAGAGTGAAAGTATTTCTCTCTCCTGTAATCCAGCACGCCCTGTCGTTAGCTAATATCAAATCAGGAAATAAAATTGGAGACAGTTTCAGGACAACTGAAAAGACATAATTCTGGAAGCGATCTGTTAAACTACATACATCCACAAAATGATGAGTGAAAATGAGTTTAGCCACCCTGATTGATGAATTAAACCCCCAACAAAAGCAAGCAGCGACCACAGAAGCAAAACACAGTTTGGTGCTGGCCGGGGCAGGTTGTGGCAAAACCAAGACTATCGTGGCACGCGCAGCTTACTTGATTGAGCAGGGTGTGCCTGCCAACCAGATTCAAATTCTGACCTTTACCCGCCGTGCAGCCAGTGAAATTGTGGCGCGTGTCGAACTTGCACTGGGTGAACAAGCCAAGGGACTGCGGGCCTCGACCTTTCATACCTTCTGTATGTATCTGCTGCGCCGTATTCCGAAAGCTTTTGGTCTGGAACAGTTTTCGATTATTGATCGTGATGATCAGTTGATGATGTTTCGTTTGATTCGCGGCCGTGATGACAAGAAAAATCCCAATCATCTGCCGAAGCCTCAGGAATTATGTGATTTGTATTCTTTTGCAAGGAATACCCGGCAAAAGCTCAGTCTGGCGCTGGAAAAACAGATGCCGGAATATCTGGCCTTAAAGGACCAGATTGCCGAAATTATGAAAGAATATGAAGCACGTAAGCAAGCGCGAAGTTTTCTGGATTATGACGATATTCTGGCGGTAGTAGCTACGGCGCTGGCACAGTCCGAAGGTCTGGTCGACTATGTCGCTTCAATCTGTCGGCATATGCTGGTCGATGAAATGCAGGATACCAATCCATTGCAATGGGCTTTGCTGGAGCCACTGAAAGACCGGATCAGCCTGTTCTGTGTCGGTGATGATGCGCAGTCGATTTATGGCTTTCGTGGTGCAGACTTTGAAAATATTCACCATTTCAAAGAACGTGTGCCAGATGCGCAGATTTTTAAATTAGAAAAAAACTACCGCTCGACCCAGGAAATTCTGGATCTGTCCAACTGGCTGCTCGATCAGTCTGAAATCAAATATGACAAACGTCTGGAAGCGTATCGCGGAGAAGGTGTAAAGCCGCGCATGCATATTTTCCCGAATGAGTTTGATGAAGCCAAATGGATCGCGATTGATATTAAAGAGCGTCATTATCTGCAAGGTAGTAAGTGGGGCGAGCATATGGTGCTGGTTCGTTCCAGTTTTGCCGCACGGCATATTGAGGCAGCCTGTATCGCGGCTAATGTGCCGTATCGCTTTATTGGTGGCATGAAGCTGCTGGAAACGGCGCATGTCAAAGATTTGCTCAGCATGCTGCGCGTAGTCGCCAATCCGCTGGATGATATCGCCTGGATGCGTTTCTTGACCCTGTGGAATGGTGTTGGTGATGTGGGTGCCAGTAAGCTATCGCAGCAGTTATTGGCTGAACCGGAAATGGAAGCTATTGCAGATAATTTGGAAAAATTTGGCAAGATACCATTAGAAACCATTCTGATCATGCAGCAGATGAGTGTGCTCAAAGGCGAAGTGCAAGCCTGTGTCGGTCTTGCGATTCAGGCGATTGAATCGCAGTTGGCGGAAAACTATAAAAAGGATTGGCCACGTCGCCAGAGTGATTTTGAACTGGTCAAACAGCTGGCCTCCAAGCATTCGCAGCTGAGTGAGTTTTTAGAGGAATATGTACTGGATCCGGTGTCAATCTCGGAAATTGAACGCCAGTCGGACCATGATGTGGTGACCTTGATTACCATTCACTCGGCCAAAGGCACCGAACAAAATGTTTGTTATGTGGCCAATGTCACGCCAGGCAATTACCCGCATGCACGTGCTCAGGGTGACTTTGATGATGTCGAAGAAGAACGTCGTGTGCTATATGTGGCGTTGACCCGGGCAAAAAATGAATTGATTCTGACCAAACAGAACCTGAATCATTGGGCGCGGGAAACGGTCGATGAGCAGGGGCGTAAAGTCGAAAGCTATTTCCTGAATGATCTCACCCGGCATTTATGCACCACAGAAACCCATTACAAGACCCGGCAGCAAACGGTAAAAAGTGCCTTGATTGAACGCAAGTCGATTAATTTAGATTTTGGGATTGATCTCGATTAAACTATGGCAAAGTTGTTTCATGCAAAAAGTAGAGTAGGCGCGTGCTTTTTGATATTTTTTGCCTATCTTCTTAAGGTTGTAAGATGAAAATTTTAGTTCGTAATTTAGAACGTACGGTCACAGAAGCCGAATTACTGAAACTGTTCCAGGAATATGGCACAGTGGAGACCTGTACTTTGGTGCTTGATGCAGCAACAGGCAAATCAAAAGGTTTTGCTTTTGTAGAAATGCCGCATGGCCGTGAAGCAGTCAAAGCCATTAAAGGCCTGAACACTTTACGCCTACACGGACATGGCATCCGCGTGAAAGCCGCAGAAGACAAGCCTCAGGCTTAAACTCAAAAAAGGAGCACTTGATAGGCTCCTTTTTTTATGGCTACAATTTAGTATCGCCGTACTTAATTAGTGAGTTCAATGCTCTGAATTTCAGTGCTGGATTGATTCAGTCCGAACATCTTTTGATTGCGAAATGCAGGCGAACCTTTTACTTTATAAAAGCCAAAATTTGTTTTAAACCTTAGGAAATCTCGATGACCCGTGTTGCTCGCTATCATGCGGACCGTACCAATCAAAAACTGTATTTTGCCCGTCTATCCTGCCAGCAAGCAGAGCAAACCGAACATGTACAACAGGCTCAGGCACAACGTGAAGCAACTGTGTTTCATTTGCATGGTGCTTTGTTAGCATTTTTACAGGAACTGGTGCGTTACTATCGCCTGAATGATCCTCATCCAACCTTAAAATCGATCGAAGAATTGATGGCGGCCAAAGGCCAAATTTCGCCAGAAGTGGCGGTGCTGCAACATTTATCCAAGAGTGGTTTCATTGCTGAACTGAAACGCGCTTACCGTCTGTGCCAGTATGCGCCCGAACCAAGTACCCCAGAACCTGAAGACGAAACCTCCTCAAATCTCATCATTAAAGTCACACAGTCTCCACAAGCATGGTTACCTGATACTGCTATATTGAGAGAGTGGCATCGTGACCTGACCCAATTAATTGATGGTTTTCGTAATGAGATGATTGAATTTTAATCGGATCGGCTGTACTTGAAAATGCAATTTTTAACCCTATATCAATTACTCTAATGATGCAAAGTGCACCCGGTGCTTTGCCACCATGTTGAACATGGAGGATATATGTCTATAGAACAGTTGAAAGATTTATTTGGTAATCAAGACGCGATTTTAGAACTCGTTCAACTTGAAGGTGGCGCGTTGGCTCTACGCAATGCAGGCTCACATAAACAGCCTTTGGTCATGATTCAATTTAATGATGAGGTGAAAGCTCTACTTGGAGAGCAGACCCCCGTGATTGCGCAACAGATGATTCAGGCAGCACTCTATGGTTTGCTGGAACAGCAGGTCAATGAGTGGCAGGCTGAAGTTGTGGATGAAGAACCAAAGTATATGAGTTAATCGTTGAAATTTATTTAGAAAGCACACTACTATTGGTGTGCTTTTTGAGTTTTATAGGTTATTAAATTAGGCAGATTTTAAGTATCACAAAGACGTTCATTTAAAATGAAGATGAAAAATCATTATTTTAAAATTTGGGTCATGAGCAGTCTGAAGCCATTGAGTTAATAAAATCTTAGGCTCGGAGATATATTGATGTCCATAAAAAAGTTGCCAGATCCGACAACTTTTTTATTTGGTGTTGATTAAAAGAAAAACTTTAATGAGAAGGCGTATGCTGATGCGCGATCTCAATCTGGTTCAAAATATGATTGCTCATATTTTTTGCCATTTCTTCTTTGGCATAATAAACCGCACCGATATTATCCCGACGAATGGCTTCAGCTTCTTCCTTGCTTTCTGCACAGACCAGTACCTGAATTTGTGGATTCAAGGTCTTGGCAATGTCGACAATTTTATGAATATCGATGATATCCATAGGGGAAATGACCAGTAAGCGCGCATGCTGAATATGTGCCTGAATCAGGACCCCGGCTTCAGTAGCAACACCAGACACCGCAGCAATACCTTTTTCACGCAGATTTTCGACGATGTCACGGTTTTCTTCGGCAATGACCACCTTGATGTTTTCTTCCATCAATGAGCGGGTAATGCGACGACCGACCTCACCATGGCCAATAATCACCACCTGATCGCGCAGGTAATCCTGTGAGACTTCATCGGGTAACATTGCCAGAGGGTCACCACTGCGTTCCAGTAAACGTGCCAGGGTCGAGCGTTCCCGAATCCATTTCTGTACTGGCTCAATTGCGGAAAAGATAAAGGAATTGAGGGTAATCGAAATCAAGGCACCTGCCAGAATCAGGTTTTGACCTTCCAGCGAAAGCAGGTTGAGTGAAACACCGAGTGCAGCCAAAATAAAGGAGAACTCACCAATCTGTGCCAGAGAAGCACCGACGGTTAAGGCGGTATTGATCGGATAGCGAAAGAACAGCACCAGTGCCATGGCGGCAATAGTCTTGCCAATCATGATAATCCCGACCACGGCCAGTACATGTAAAGGCTGTTCCAGCAAAATGCGCGGATCAAACAGCATGCCGACGGAAACAAAGAATAAAATCGAGAAAATTTCACGCAGTGGCAAGGTTTCTTCTTCGGCACGATGACTAAAATCGGACTCTTTCACCACCATTCCGGCAAAGAAAGCACCCAGTGCCATCGACACGCCAAAGACTTTATAGGCACCAAAGGCAATCGAAACAGCAGCAGCCACCACGGTTAAGGTAAACAGCTCACGTGAACCGAGACGTGCCACCACCTGTATGATCATCGGAATCAGGCGTTTACCAATAATCAGCATGAAGGCAATAAAGCCTGCGACTTTGAGCAGGGTAATCCCTAAGGTGAGCCAGATATTCTCATCGCTTGCGCCTTCCAGCGCTTGCCCACCTAAAAGCACCGCAGTGGCAGGTAACAGTACCAGCGCCAAGACCATGACCAGATCTTCGACCAGCAACCAGCCAACGGCAATCCGGCCATTGATCGAATCGAGCAGGCCGCGATCACCAAGCGCTTTGAGTAGCACCACGGTACTGGCACAGGACAAGCTTAGGCCGAAGACCAGCGCTGAGCCAAAGCTCCAGCCCCACAGCATCGAAACTCCGACCCCGAGCAAGGTGGCAACCGCAATCTGTAAAATCGCACCAGGCAGGGCAATCCGGCGTACCTGCATCAGATCGTTCAGGGAAAAATGCATCCCGACACCAAACATCAGGAACATGACGCCTAACTCTGCCAACTGGTTGGCCAGATGAATATCACCGACCACACCGGGCGTGTGGGGGCTAATCAGAATGCCGGCAATGAGATAGCCGATCAAAGGGGGAAGACGTAGCCGTGCAGCGAGATAGCCAAAGACCAAAGCTAAGCCAAAACCAACAGCCAGTAATATAATGAGCTCTACGTCATGTGGCACTAAATACTCCTTTAGCTAGGTTTGCTGGGAAATAAGCACAAAAAGTGCCAAAACATGCAGAAAGTTTATCAAGCCGGATAAAAAAAGTGCAAAAAAAAACGACCCGCAAAGGTCGTTTTTTTAAAGAAACTAAAATTATTTGATTTTAGCTTCTTTGAAGATTACGTGTTGACGGATTTTTGGATCAAATTTTTTGATTTCCATTTTTTCCGGCATAGTACGTTTGTTCTTAGTCGTGGTATAGAAATAACCTGTACCAGCTGAAGAAACTAAGCGAATTTTATCACGCATGGTTCAGACTCCTTAGATCTTTTGACCTTGAGCACGTAGGTCAGCAACAACCTTTTCAATGCCCAATTTGTCGATAATACGCATACCTTTAGTGGTTAAACGAAGACGTACAAAACGTTTTTCGCTTTCTAACCAGAAACGGTGGTGATGCAGGTTCGGCTCGAACCGGCGCTTAGTTTTGTTGTTGGCGTGTGAGACGTTGTTACCAACGACTGGACGCTTGCCGGTAACTTGGCAAACCTTAGACATGGTGTAACTCCATTGATTTAGCCAACAGCAAATCTGTATGGCCAGTCAAAAATAAACGGATTGAAATCATTCAAGGGGCGTTTTATATCAAAAATGCGCTTAAAAGACAAGCGATTTTCGTCAAAACGCGGCACGAACTATATCGATAGCTCATGCCTTGATCATTTAGCGGAGAAGTGTCTTCGAAATCAGCTTGTGAATCGGTTTATTGAACGGTGGCAGAATGTATTTCAAGCTATACAGCTTTGGATTCGACATTACTGAGCGTTCATGCGACAAACTGAAGAAGCCTTCTGGGCCATGGTATTTACCCATACCTGATGCACCGACACCCCCAAATGGTAGATCGTCCTGCGCAACATGGGTCAGTACCGTATTTTGCCCGAAATGCCCTGAATGGGTACGCTGTGCGACATAATCGGCACGCGCCTGATCAAAGTCGAAGTAGTATAAAGCAAGTGGGCGTGGACGGCTATTAATAAAGTCGATGACATCGTCAATTTGATCATATTCCATGATCGGTAACAGCGGACCAAAGATTTCATGCTGCATGATCTGCATTATCGGGGTGACATTGGTCACGATGGTCGGTGCAATCTTGCGCAGATCAGCCGAGTTTTCACTGCGCGGATTAATTTCAATGACTTGCGCACCCTGTTCGCGTGCATCATCCAGATAACCTTGCAGACGATTATACTGCTTATCATTGATAATCGAGGTGTAATCCTGATTATGGGTGATATCCGGATACATGCTTTCGACACAGGCTTTAAAGTGATCAATGAACTCAGCCGTCTTGCCACGAGGCAAGAACATATAATCTGGGGCGACACAGGTCTGACCGGCATTCCAGAGTTTGCCCACGGCAATCCGCTGCGCGACATCACGCAGATCAATCGATGGATGTACCAGTACCGGCGATTTACCGCCCAGTTCCAGAATCACCGGAACCAGATTTTCGGCAGCGGCTGCCATGACGGTTTTACCGACTGCAGTTGAGCCAGTGAAAATCAGTTTATCGAAAGGCAAACGACAGAAAGCATCTGAAATCACACCACCACCATTCACCACAGCGACCAATTCTTTAGGGAAGGCTTCAGCCAGAGCCTTTTCCAGAACTTCACCAAAAGCAGCGGATGCACTAGAAATTTTGATCATGGCATGGTTGCCGGACGCCAGTGCGCAAATCAGGGGGCCAATCGACAACAACAGCGGATAATTCCACGGTGCGATAATCCCGACCACACCCAAAGGCTGATATTGTACCCAGGCTTTAGCCGGCTGATGAATAATGCCCACATGACGCTTGGAAGGTTTCATCCACCGGGTCAGGTTTTTGCTATAATATTTGATATGTTCCAGACAGGTGAGCAGTTCACCAATCTTGGTTTCCCCGATTGAGCGGTTACCATAGTCCTGATTAATTGCATCAGCAAATTGATCTTGATACTTAACTAAGATACGCTTAAGTCGAGCTAAACGATCGATACGTTCCTTTGCAGTCGGCAGAGGGTAGTGTAAGTAAGCGTGTTTTTGTTGCGCCAAGACTTCATTCAGATATTGGCTATCAAAAAAATGTGGTGTCATTGATGTTGTTTTTGTGTGACTGTTCATGCCGCACTACCATTATTCAAAAATCGATTAATTAATTTTTAGAGCAAATACTCTAATTAGTCAAGTGACTTTGTGTGTTAGCCTGCTAATGCATGAACTGAATGGTTATTTTAGGATGTCCCAAACCAAAACCTTAAAAACTAAAGAGCGTATCTTGCAGCTCAGTTTGCAGCTGTTTAACGAGCGTGGCGAACGATCGGTAACCACCAATCACATTGCGGCTGAACTCGGCATGAGCCCGGGTAACCTGTATTATCATTTCCGCAATAAAAATGAAATTATTAAAGAATTGATGGAACAGTACCAGCACCAGACCCTGGAAATGCTGGCGCTGCCGGATGACCGTGCGCTGGATGCCAATGACAAGGTGCATTATTTTCAGGTACTGAGCAGCCAGTTATGGGCTTACCGTTTCCTGCATCGTGATGTCTATCATCTGGTAGAAAATAACGAAGATTTTCGCAAGATGTATCCACGCTTTGCCGGTCAGGTGATGCAGCAGGGCCAGAAAATCTATAAAGGCTTTGTTAATGCAGGCCTGATGGACATGACCGATTCAGAGATTGAAGCACTGATTATTAACCTGTGGATTGTGCTGACCAACTGGACCAATTTCCTGTATATGTCAGGTCATCTGACCGATTCCAATACCCTGGAAGAAAAATGGGTTTGGCAGGCACTGCGCCAGATGGTATTCCTGGAAGGGGCGTATTTACGTGGTGAAAGTCGTCAAACCTATGAAGGTTTATTGAATAGTTTGGGCTCTTCGGAACTTTTTGCCAGCCTGTCGTCGTCTAAAGACTCTGAATCTGAACAAACTATTCAGAATATCCAAGAAACGCGCTAGAATACTCGGCTTATTTTTTAATTTAACTGATTAGTGACTTAAACCAACATGAATATGACGACTGCTAACACCGCACGTTTATTGATTACTTGTGAAGACAAGCCGGGCATCGTGCAGGCTGTTTCGAGCTTCTTGTATCATCAAGGTGCCAACATTACTGCGCTTGACCAATATGCGACAGCAGCGCAGGGCGGACGTTACTTCATGCGCGTTGAATTTGAACTCGATAATCTTCAAAGTCGTAAAGAAAGTATTATCCAGACTTTTGCAGCGAATGTGGCAGAACGCTATGGCATGCAATGGCGTCTGGCTCTGGTCAGTGATGTGAAAAAAGTCGGTATTCTGGTGTCTAAAGTCGATCATGCCTTGCTTGAGCTGTTATGGCGTCATGCGCGTGGTGGTCTGCCTTGTGAAATTACCAAAGTAGTATCGAATCACGAGACTTTACGCGAAGCAGTTGAAAATTTTGGCATTCCATTCGAAGTTGTGCCGGTGACCAAAGACAACAAACCTGAAGCTTATGCAGAAATCGACCAGTTGATGCAGGGCAATGACCTGTTGGTGCTGGCGCGTTATATGCAGATTCTGGATGAAGAATTTGTCAGCAAGTGGGAAATGAAAGTGATCAACATTCACCATTCTTTCCTGCCGGCTTTTGTAGGTGCCAATCCGTACAAACAGGCCTATGAAAAAGGCGTGAAGCTGATCGGTGCAACTGCGCACTATGTGACTGCTGATCTGGATCAAGGTCCGATTATTGAGCAGGATGTGGAGCGCGTGAACCATGACTTTACTGTTGAGCAGTTACGTGAACTCGGTCAGGACGTGGAACGTAATGTATTGGCCCGTGCGGTAAAATGGCATTTGGAAGACCGTATTATTGTCGATGGCAACAAGACTGTCGTGTTCCAATAAGACTTGCATTGAGTTTTAAAAAGGCATACTTTTAGTGTGCCTTTTTTGTTTTGATGCAAAAAAAGTCAGTCAAAGGTAGGATTAGCGGTTGCAAATGAAAACACTTCTCATTTATTATTGGCATACTTTAATTGTGCTAACCGATGAGCTTGATAGTTTGTTCCACATCATCTCCTCAAGGTAATAGATTTAATGAGTCAAGTTGCTGCGCCCCAAATGCCTACACCGCCGAATCAGATGAAAAAGAAAGTCATCTCTATCGTGGCGGCTGTACTGGTTGGGCATGTGGGTGTGTTATATGCGATCAGCCAGATGAAAGCACCTGAGCTGACACCCATTGATAAGCAACCCTTAAAAGTGCGCTTTGTAAAACTCCAGGAAGCGCCAAAACCTTTACCGCCAAAGCCGAAGGCCGAGCCACAAAAAGAGCCGCCTAAGCCGAAAGAAGTCAAAATTGTCGATAAACCGCTGCCACCACCACCGAAAAAAGTAGAAAAAATCGAGCAGGTGAAAAAGGCTGAAGCGCCAAAAGTGGTTAAAGCACCGCCAGTTGAAGCAAAACCAACCCCAAGTCCGGTTGTACCGACAGTGGTCACTGAAACTAAAGTTAAACCGGCACCTGCTCCAGTCGTGCCACCTGCACCTGTGGCACCGCCAGCACCTGCTGCGCCGCCATCCCCGAAAAGTGTATCAATTGGTGGGGGCGTGTCCTGGCAGCGTTCACCAAAAGTCTCACTCTCTGCAGGTGAATTAAAATCAGCCTGTTCACTGGTAGTAGATGTTTCAGCGAATGAGCAGGGTAAAGTGGTCTCTGCGACTGCACGAAATTCAAGTTGTAGCCCGGCGGTAACGCGCAAAGTAGAAGCAGCGGTACGTCGTGCACAACTCACCAAATATGTTGAAAATGGTGTGGCTTATCCAACACGCGTGGAACAGCCTTTCGATTTTCAGGTTAAATAACGGCTCACCCATTAGGAGTTCGAATATGAACTTTTCAGTTTATTGGCAACACGCTGATGCAGTCAGTAAAACACTGTATTTCGTGTTATTGGCAATGTCGATTGCGACATGGACCATATTTGTGCTGCGTTTGATGGGCACTCGCCAACTGAAACAGATTGCCTATGCTCAGTTATCTAAGGCATTGGAACAACTGAAAACCAAACTGGCTCCTTTGGGCTTTGAACAGCGTAAGGCAGTGGCAGAACAGGCGCTGTTACGCCAGATTTCAGCAGAAAAAGCCAATGCCGAAAAAGGTGTATCAGTTTTGGGTACCATCGCATCGATCTCTCCATTTGTCGGTTTGTTCGGTACGGTATGGGGCATCTTCCATGCGCTGGTTGCTGTTGGTAAAAGTGGTCAGGCTGGTCTGGCACAAGTAGCAACTCCAGTCGGTGAAGCCTTGATTATGACGGGCTTAGGTCTGGCAGTCGCAATTCCTGCGGTACTGGCTTATAACATCTGTGTACGTGCTAATCGTGGCTTGGCTCATGAATTACAGGATCAGGCACACGGTCTGTTGATTGATACCATGCTGCAACAGGAATCTGCTGCAAAAAAGTCTGATGAAAAAGTAACACAACAGAGTTTCGTGGGAGGTCAAGCTTAATGGCTTTTCAACTGGGTGAAGACAACGATGTAGGCATGAATGAGATGAACCTCATTCCCCTCATCGACATTATGTTGGTATTGATGATCATCTTTCTGGTGACAGCGACCGTTGCGAACCCATCAATTCCATTAACCTTGCCACAAACGACTGCGGAGATTATCGATCTGCCGCCTGAAAATGTCACGATTAGCATCAATGCCGAAGGTGACATTGCCTGGAATGGTGATGTATTGACGCTGGAACAGCTCGAAACCCGTTTTAATGAAGCGGGCCAAGCTGAACGTCAGCCGACCATTGTGTTGAAAGCGGATAAAGAATCACGTTATGACTCGGTGGCGCAAGTCATGTCGCGTGCGAGTGGAGCCGGACTCAGCGATATTGCCTTTGCAACCGATAACTAAGATTCAGATAATAAAAAAAGTGACTGATTGCAGTCGCTTTTTTTATGCCCATTTTTCATGAAACTTAATGGGTTTTTAATAAGGTGGTAAATTTGCTGCGTAATTTGTTCAATTTTGGCGGAATGGCAAAATTGCAATAGCCCTGGGTCGGATTCTTGGCAAAGAAGTTTTGATGATAGTCTTCCGCCGGATAGAAAGTCGGGGCAGGGCTCAGTTCAGTTACCACATTGATGCCATCGGCTTTCAGGGCATCCATCGCCTGCTGCGCCTGTTGCTGCTGTTCATCATTCAGATAATAAATTACAGAACGATACTGGGTGCCGACATCATTGCCCTGACGGTTTAGCGTGGTCGGATCATGGGTCGCAAAAAATACATCAAGCAACTGGGTATAGTTAATCTGGTTTTCATCGAAATCGATCAGAATGACTTCGGCATGGCCGGTATTGCCACCACAGACATCATCATAGTTTGGCTGAGTTGTGTGCCCACCTGCATAGCCACTGATGACCTGCTGAACCCCCTGGATCTGTAAAAATACGGCTTCAGTACACCAAAAGCATCCCCCACCGAAAAGTGCCTGTTGCATGGTTGATTCCTCATTCAATTAAATAACTCAATCGGGCTGATGGTTAAATTCAAGCTCATCAGTATGAAAGATAAAAAAGCCTGTCCATACAGGCTTTTTGTAGGGAAGTATTAACGCGGCTGAACAGCACTTTCTAGCTGGATCAAGAGATTCCCATGGCGATCCAGTAATTTTAAGGTTTTACCAAATACTTGATAATGCGTCACTTTGGCTAAAGCTTCATTAAATTTCTGATCAAGCTGATCGTTGTTCATGCAAGCCATACGGGTAGTGGCCATTTGGCTCAGGGTCAGCGTGTCTTTCGCTGCTGTGTAACTGCCCATAATCCGGTTACAGCTATCTGAACCTGAAACGCGCTGGGTACTGGCATCAAATTGCAGACTTGGAACATTGCGTGCGGTTGGCGCAGTCTTGATTTCAGTATTACCAATCTGGGTCGCAATCCAGGTACGATTTTGCAAAAGTTGTAAATGATTCGCGGTTTGTGTCGTGGCTGTATTAGGCACAGTTTCGCAGCCCATGACCGTTAAAACCGAGCCTAAAATCGCGATTGCAGTTAATTTTTTTAGCATGAGAGATACTCTGATCATTGACTAGCTATTTGTATATAAACAAAAAAATGATCAAGGTTCCAGTTGATTTTGTATCTTTATTGAAGTGGATTTGCTACACAGTTATCGCATGTCTGGTTTCGGTAGACCTTGTCGCATGAGTCTTGAATAGTCCTGACTGGAGAGATTAGCGGTCTGTTCTACCCGTGGATTGACATGCGCGCGTTGATACCAGGTGTGCATATCCCAAGACTGTTCCAGTACTTTGAGATCATAGAGATAATTTGGTAAATAGCCGGAGGCCAGCAGCCGGTAATCTGAGGGTAGCTGTTGTTGCGATACCGCCTGAACCATATCAAAGACCAGCGTGGTGCAATTACTGGTCAGGGTATTGTACCATTTTGGCTCTTGGGCCAGTTCATCGGCCTGACGCAGATATTCTTTAAATAAAGCTTTAGCCTGAGCTTGCGGCATTTTGACTGGGAAAAAATAGACCTGTTCACCACGGACATTGCTACGGGTATAGACAATATCCTTTTCATCCGATGCGACCAGACTCAGTTCATATTTTCGGAAAAAGCCACCAATCGCTGAAAACTCTTCATTCTTTTCCTTGCGGATTTCAATCGAGAAGGTGAGTGGCTTTTGATTGGCAAAATCGAAGCTGACCAGGGTATGGGCAATTTTAGGCCCCATCCAGTAGGAAGTAATGATGTTCACGCCAGTAATCTGATTCAGATCAAAACTGCGGCTTTCCCAGCGTTCGATATAGCGACCATCGGCCTGCCAGTCAAAGTTGCGGATATTGTGTAAGGTAACCTGATCGCCTTGCTGCTCATAATGCAGAAGCTGGGAAACCTCAGGATTCCACTCTCGATCCTGACGCGCTTCCAGACTGAAATATCCCAGCAGACAGAATAAAAAGGCCAGAAGATAAAGAACGCTATCGACTTGGCGGGAGATCAGATGCCGGGTGAAATAAATCCCGAGAACGACCAGTGCAAAGGTCAGCCAGAGTCCAATCAGCATCAAGCTGCCGATTTTTCCGAGGGGTTGATGAACCCAAAGCATCAGGCTGAGCCACAAACTCGACAGAATGACGGATAAAGTAAACAGACTGCCCAGCAGCCACAGACTCCAGTGCCTGGAAATATATTCGCGTCCCTGCATCATCACTTTTTCATGAGAAATAGGTTTAATTTTCTGTAGGTTGCGAACTCAAAAGCAATGCCGGTTTTGTCGTCGATATGTTGCTCGGCAGCGACTTTTTTAAATTCTGCTGGAATCGCTGGATAATAGGCATCGCCCTGTACATCCAGTTCGACATGCGTCAGTTCTAGACGGTCTGTGATCTCCATGGTCTGTTTAAAGATTTCACCGCCACCAATGATGAAAATGGTTTCAGGCTTTTCTGAAGCCTTCACATCTGTCACGGCCTGACTCAACGCATCTTCAATGCTATAAGCAACTTTGGTGCCTGCAAATGCCCAGTTTGGATCACGAGTAATGACCCAGTTCACCCGTTTAGGTAGAGTACGTCCCATCGACTCTAGTGTCTTGCGACCCATCACCACCACACCGCCTTGGGTGATTTCCTTGAAGTGTTTCAGGTCGGCAGAGATATGCCAAGGTAGGTCATTGCCCTTGCCGATACAACGCTGCTGATCCATGGCGACGACGTGTACAACTTCTAAATCTTGAAATGACATGTATTGATCCTTCTCATCAAACCCAAAGCCCTTCGTGTAATTTTTTACTGGTACGAAGGAGAGGTTCACAATTTATCTTGATTGCCTTCACGCTTTAGGGCCGGGAATATATTTTGAAAGGAGTTGGCGATTCACGCGTGGTAAAAGGCCTCTCCCTAGCCCTCTCCGAGGAGGAGAGGGAATTTTATAATAAAGAAAATTAAACAGCGACAGGGGCTTTAATTCCTGGATGAGATTCATAACCGACAATTTCGATATCTTCAAATTTGAAATCGAACAGGTCTTTAATCTCGGGATTTAGTTTTAATTGACAAAGGCCGAGTGGCTCACGGCTGAGCTGTAATTGTGCCTGTTCAAAATGGTTGCTGTACAAGTGGGTATCGCCACCAGTCCAGACAAAGTCACCAACCTCCAGATCACAGACTTGCGCGATCATATGCGTCAACAAGGCATAGCTGGCAATATTAAATGGCACACCCAAAAATACATCAGCACTGCGCTGATACAACTGACAAGACAATTTTCCATTGTGTACAAAGAACTGGAACAGGGTATGGCAAGGGGGTAATGCGACCTGACCTGCTTCATTCGGGTTCCAGCCCGATACAATCAGACGGCGCGAGTTTGGATTGGTTTTAATTTCATTGATCAACCATTTGATCTGGTCAAAACCATCCTGGTTATAGCTATTGTCTGCATTTTTGCTGGCCCCAAAATTACGCCATTGATGGCCGTAAACTGGACCAAGTTCGCCTTCAGGACGGCCAAAACGCGCAGTCTGTTCTGCGGTCGCCCATTCGTCCCAAATCGAGACTTTATTGTCTTTTAAATACTGAACATTGGTATCACCTTTCAGGAACCACAACAGTTCAATCACGATAGAACGGAAATGAACTTTTTTGGTGGTGAGTAAAGGAAAACCTTGGGAAAGATCAAAGCGCATCTGATGACCAAATACCGAACGTGTACCTGTACCGGTACGGTCGCCTTTATCGCCGCCGTTGTCGAGGATATGTTGTAAAAGGTCAAGATATTGGCGCATAGTTCTCTCTATTTGAATCTGTTGAAAATTGCCGTTTTAACAGCAGAACGGATTATTTTATAATCAATTTTCTGTCGAAAGGGACAATTTAAATTGCGCACATCATAGCATTTTTTGATGAGCTTTCATCGCCCAAATTGAGAATAAAAAAGACCTCCTGATAGAGGTCTTTTGATTGCAGTTTAAGCGGTTTTACGGCCCGTATGGACGGTATGAATCAGATCAGACAGATCATAACCTAAGGGTGCTGCATAACTTAAATATTCGCGTTGAGTCGCTTCGTCCAGACTGGTGTCGCGATGTAATCACCATAAATATTCTTTATTCGGCTCGCCCACGAGTGCCGTCTGATAATCCGGATCGATTTTTAAGACCCAATAATCGCCCTTGGTAAACGGGATCCCATGCAAGCCTTCAGGTAAAAATCTGATTTCAAGCTTGGGATGTTCTGCATCGACAATGATCGCTTCAGCAATGGCTTCATCCACCTTGCCATTTTCATTCAAGCTCTATACCGCAGAAATATCGGTGCTGTCTTCAGGTTGGCGCTTCATCGGCAAGTGTGCAATGTCATACCAGGTACTTAAATATTGTTCTAAATTAAAATTTGAAACGGTACTTAAAGTCTGACTCATTTTTCTTCTCCGTTTAGTTCAAGGTTTAAAAATGCCGCATCAGTGTAATACAGGCGGTAAAGCTCAAAATGATGTAATCATGTGGTGAAATGTTATCTGAAAATGGCCGAGCTACAGATTAAATCCACACGTTTGAGTAGAAAAAGATAAGGACTCATTTTGCGTATTTCAGGCTGAAAAAGCTTTGCAAGGCATTGGAATTGGCTTTGCTTTACATTTTTTTTGCAAAGATGATGGGTTTTGTAACTGTATGAGAAAGAACCGCTTAATTTGAATGCCGGAAAAATAGACAAATTTATTTACATTTTTAATGTGAAAGATAACATTTAAACGACTAGTATTCTCGGCTTGTTAACAATATGAAAGCCTAAATTACAGGCGAGGAGCGGTTGGTAAGGCATGATCTATGATCATCAAGTAAACATGAGCGAAGTATATGCTCCTGTCCAAGCGAATATCATGGTGCGTTCCCAATCGGAGCAAAGACCTAAAAAGTCATCCCAAAAAGCCACTGTCCGTAACGCTTCAGGCGTAAGCAATGGCCATCGTATCAATATCGAGAAATTTACCAGTTATCTGCAAGGCATTACCCGAAATACCAGTACACAGAAATGTGCGCGCAGTATTCGTGTCGGTCTGCAATCCTCTGGTGCGAAAATTGTGAATCATCCGGTCGCAGCAGCAGATTGGGGAAGTACCCTGATGCAGCTGGGTTATAAGAAAATTAATGCTTCTTTTGATCGGCCGAAAAAAGGCGATATCTATATTATTGACCGTACTCAGGGACATAAATATGGACATATCGCGGCTTATTCAGGTAGTGCCTGGGTATCGGATTTTAAACAGCGAGATCATGCGGTTTATCGCAATAAAAACGTGACTTATAGTTACTATCGTCTGGAAACTTACTTCTAAGAAAACACTGCGAAGTGATCAGTCCTCAAAACGCTTCGCACGGCTTTCATAGATTGAAACAATAAATAATCCAATCGCGGCAAAGCCAAGACATTGCAGACCCAAAGCAAATTTGCCCCATTGCTGTTGCTGTTCGGGCAAATAGCCAAACAGGGTAATTAAAGCAATGATGGGAATCACCTGGCTCAAGGCGCTAAAGCCATTTGCATAGGGATTGGATTTCGAAATTTTCAGACGGAAATGGTGCAGTAAATGCATGACAATTCCAATCACTAAACTCACCCCAACAAATACTGGATCTAACTGGGCTACAGTTGATGCTGTATAAATCAAAATACAGGTCGCGATGATGGCGATGAGTTTGATTTGACGGCTACAGCGTTCCGAATACCAGAACTCAAGCATGGGGTGAACCTGCATCTGATTTGTTCTGATTGAGCAGCGACAATGGTGAAAACAGGCAAATCGCCAGAGCCATAAAGGCAATGCCCTGTGCACCCGGAATCAGGATTTCACCCTGTTGCATATTCATAAAAACTAAAGCAATTAATAGCGCAATTGGAATCCAAGTCAGTAATCTATATAAAAAACCGCTCGGGTTTTTGCTGGCAAAGTGGATTTTGCAGTAACGACAGATCAGAAAAATGATGCCGGTCCCGACAAACATCAAAATCGAATCTAAGGGCAGTGGTTGCATCCAGTACAACACGGCAGCCATCACAGCAATCACAATAAAGATCAACAGTTTTTTGAGAACAGACACCTGCGGATTAAACCAGAACTCAAGCATAATGATGAAAGAATAGAAGAGATAATCGGCACTTTAGCATATTTTGAGTATAAAAAAGCGAGGTCGTTGCCTCGCTAAATTACGCGATTTTCTCAGCTATTTTTTTGTGGACCCCAGTCATATATTTTCTTCTGGTAGGCATACCACATCATCCACAAGCCAATCAGGATCATTGGCAGGCTCAGGAATTGTCCTTTGCTCATCCAGCCAATAAACAGCTGGCCATTATCCGGCTCACGGAAGAATTCAACCACAAAACGTGCCAGACCATAACCGATCAGGAACAGGGCCGAAACAGCCATACGTGGACGCGGCTTGGAACTGAACCACCACAGTACAATAAACAGGATCAGGCCTTCACACAGTGCCTGATACAGTTGTGATGGGTGACGTACCAGTTGCAGCGGGTCGGTCGGGAAAATCATGCCCCAGGCAAAGTTTGGGTCGGTCACCTGACGGCCATACAGTTCGCCGCCAATAAAGTTACCAATCCTGCCAAACATCAACCCTGTTGGTACGCAGGGTGCGATAAAATCCAGAGTCTGGAACCAGGTCATCTTATATTTCTTGCACCACCATAACATGGCCAGAATGACCCCGAGGAAACCGCCGTGGAAACTCATGCCACCGGTCCAGATCTGGAACAGCCATAAAGGATCGGCCAGGAACTGGGAAAAACCGTAGAAGAAGACATAACCGACACGGCCACCGATGATCACACCGAGAGCGCCGAAGAAAATCAGGTCAGACACCATATCCGGTGTCCAGCCACGTTGTTTGGCGCGAAACGTCGCCAATCCCCAGGCAAATAAAAATGCCAGTAAGTACATCAGTCCATACCAGTGGACTTGTAAGGGCCCGAGCGAAATCGCAACGGGATCAATATTGGGATAGGTGAGCATTCCTGTTCCTTGTGATTCGGTTTTGCACAGATTTTAGCTTAAAGCAAAGAAAAATGTTGTACATTCAATGTGTAAAGATCGAGAGCGTAAATTATGTGTATCGTGGCATTGGCTTGGAAGGTTCTGGATCAGAGCCCATTATGTCTGATTTCGAATCGGGATGAGTTCTATCAGCGTCCTACGCAGGGGCTGCATGAATGGGAGAATAGTCCGATAATTGCCGGGCAAGATTTACAGTCGGGCGGTACCTGGATGGGTATTACGGCTTCTGGTCGCTGGGCGGTGATTACTAATTTTCGTGATGGACAGGACAAAGGGCATTATCCGACTTCACGTGGACATATCATCCAGAACTTTTTAGATTCTGACTTAACGCCGATTCGTTTTGCGCAAGATCTGGAACAACGCCAGTGTGACTATGCCGGCTTTAACCTGTTTGTGGGGGATCAAGATCAGGCGGTGTATATGAGCAATCGCGGTGAAGCACCGCAAGTACTGGCGCATGGCGTCTATGTGGTTTCGAATGGCCTAATGAGCGAAGACTGGTACAAGACCCGACATTTACGTAAACGCTTTACCCAGGAATTTTTACCGATGCTGCAACACCAGGAGATCGCAGAAGCAGATTTGTGTCATGCAGTCTGGGATATTCTGGAAGATGAACGTAAGGTGATTCCTGAACTTCTGCCAGATACCGGCATCTCCGTGGAAATGGAACAGCTGCTGTCTTCGACTTTTATTCAGAGTCCGGCCTATGGCACCCGATGCTCCAATTTTTTGAGAATGCAGCAGGGACGATGGCACTGGATCGAGAAGTCACAACAAGGTGCGACCGCAGGTCAAACTATTGAGAAAATAATTAGCCTGAAATAATCACCGGATATAAAAAATGCCGACTTGACGTCGGCATTTTTGAATAACAGCTTTTTTTATACGCTTGCTTGTTCCAAAGCCTCACCCGCAATGGCGCCGCCATCTTTACGGGTAATGACCACAGTTGCAGAGCGAGGTACTTTGCCTAAACGGCTATAACGCTCGCTTTGGTTGGCTGGCCATGCACCCCCTGGATGCTGAACGTTGACAAAGATCGCTTTATAGTCCGGGGTAATAGTCACGCCGGTAATTTCACAACCCGATGGACCAGTCAAAAAGCGACGAACACGATCATTGCTGAGTTTGGCACCAACAAAGGTTTCCTGTCCTTCTGCTTTGGTGCTGGCTGCAAGCGCTTTAGCACCATCACCCACAGTACCCGGAAGTGCTGCCAGCATCATGCAGTTGGTTTCATCGGTGTACTGACCATCATCCGTCTGAATCCACAGAATACCGCGCGGATCGAACCACATGCCGTCCGGGCTGGAGAAGTCATTTAAATCATCCAGACCTGACAGGTTGATGTTAGAAGCAGCACGTGCTTCTGCACCGAACAGGAAAATATCCCAAGCAAAACTTGTCGCTGTAACTGTATTTTTAGCTTCACTGAAACGAATGATATGACCATTCATATTGCCTGAATTGCTGGCGCTTGAACCTTTAAAGTCGATGTAGCTACGTGGGTTGGCAGCATCAGTTTCATATGCACGACCACGGTTGCTGTTGTTGGTTAAGGTTACATACACTTCACCATTTTCGGGATTCACGGCAACCCATTCTGGACGGTCCATTTTGGTCGCACCAACATGGTCAGCAGCAAGACGGGCATTGATGACGATGTCATCCTGGCCTGCAAATGGATAGATTTCATTAGCAGTAGTTAAACCATTTTTGCCATGAGTCAGTTCTACCCATTCACCTGTACCGTCATCATTGAATTTAGCGACATATAATGTCCCTTTATCCATGTATTTATCACCAGCGGTATAACCACCATTGACGTCTTTTGGATCCCAGACGGCTTCAGAAACAAATTTATAGATATATTCGCCGGTCGCGTCATCACCCATATAGAAAGCTAATGGCTGACCCGGAATAGGGTTACTACATCGGCAGTCCTCGTGTGCAAAACGACCCAGTGCAGTACGTTTAACTGGACGTGTAGTCGCGCTAAATGGATCAATCTCTACAATGAAGCCACAGGTATTCATGACATTACGATAATCTGCTAAAGCATTTGTGCCTTTAACTGAAATATCCCAACGATCATAAAGTCCTTTATCACCGGTTAATTCAGCAACAGGAGTATTCCAGCGGTATTGAGATGAACGGGCATCAGTACCACCACGACCATAACGTGATAATGAAATTTCTTCTTTTGCAATAGCGCGGGTGTCATTGGCTTGACGAGCGAAATAACCACTCCAGTTTTCTTCAGCCGTTAAGTAAGTTCCCCATGGCGTATAACCATTACCACAATTGGCAAAGGTACCGCGAGTTAACGTCCCATCTGGTGAGAAAATAGTTTTGACTAAGTCAGAACCACGCGCTGGCCCATTAATTTCCATCTCGGTTGCTGCAGTGATACGACGGTTAAAATTAGAATTTAAGTTGATTTTAACGTCTTGTGTATTTGCATCTTTGCTGATCTCAATAACAGAAACACCATGCGCATTCACTTCACGGAGTACCTGATCTTCTGGACGTACACCATCGATGGTAATTGTACCTTCTGGTGTATGGAGCTGAGATTGTTGTAGGTATTCGTGGTTTAGAACAAGTAAACCTTGTGTTGATTCTTTGGCAGCATAATTTTTATTGATTGGATGCATACCGAAGAAGCTCATACCATCATGGTTATCGCCTGAACGGAACTGGTAAGAAGCACCAGAAGCTAAGGTTGCATCGGTCTTTTCTGGATAAGCAGGGTTGATTGGATCGCCTACTGCATACAATACTTTAAGCTCATAACCTTCAGGAACACTGAAGAAGTTTTGGGTATTCTTGCGAACCGGTTCAAAGACTAATTTATTCGGACGTGCTTTTAGATCACTCCAGGCATGTTGATCTGGGCTAGTGGTATCTGGCGGTGTAGTTGGATTACTGTCAGGTGTACCAGAATCATTATCATCATCTGAACAACCACTTACTGTTGCT
Source organism: Acinetobacter sp. L-24 (assembly GCF_056857555.1). The sequence continues at coordinate 107,551 of NZ_JBSXNI010000047.1, forward strand.
GCAAATGCTAATGCCATTGCCCCACTTGTAGTTTTCGCAATAAAGCTGCGGCGGCTAGTATATTGATCCAGAATCGTTTGGAAGTGCGTGTTGTTTGAGTTGTTACTGTCTTCAACCAGATCCTGGCAAGGTATCATGTCTTCATTTTTCATTTTAAAGTCCCAATTAAAAAATAAGTGCTTGGTGGTGTAGAAGTTTTCAATACCTTAAGCTTGGGATATGACAGTAATCTTAAGGAAATGTTGCATTAAAATTAAATAAATCAGTATTTTATTGAAAATTGGAAACAAAAAGACAGCCAGAGCTGCCTGAGTAAGTCGATATTTTTGTTGTTTTGGCTGGTTATTATTATTCGGTCTTTAAACGACGTTTTTCAATCAGTTTCCCTGCCAGCAAACCCAGTTCAAACAGCAGCCACATCGGGACAGCCAGCATGATCATTGACAGGGCATCCGGGGGCGTCACAAACATTGCTACAAAGAAGCAACCCACAATAATAAAGCGCCGTTTCTCTACCAGAGTCTGGGTCGAAACTGCGCCAATCAAGATCAGAACCAGGGTAATAATGGGAATCTCAAAAGTAAAACCAAAGACCAGAAACAGCTTTAAACAGAAGCTAAGATAACTGTTGATGTCGGTCATCGGGGCTACAGTTTCAGGCGAAACACTGATAAAAAAATGCAGAATCGAGGGCAATGCCACAAAGTAGGCAAAGCTGATGCCGGTATAAAAAAGTACGATACTGCCGATCAGAAGCGGCAAGGCCAGGCTCTTTTCCTTGGCATACAGCGCAGGCTTAATAAAGGTCCAGAGCTGATACAGGATGAACGGCATCGCGATCATCAGCGCGACAAAGAAGTTCAGCTTAAAAGGTGCCATGAAGGTTGCAGTGACATCCGTGGCAATCATGGTTGAACTGGCAGGTAGCTGTGCACGCAACGGTTCAGACAACCATTGATAAGTCTGATTAGCAAAGGGTAATAAGCAGAAAAACAGGCCAATCAGGACAGCAACCACTTTAAACAGATGCTTTCTTAAGATGATCAAATGCTGGGTAATCGGCATCTGTTCAAGATTCAGCGCTGCAGAATCATTTGAGGCGGGTGTGGTCGGTAAGGATGTCATACGGCCACCTTCATTTTTGTATAGCGTTGTTCTGAAATCACGGTTTGAATTGCTGTAGGCTTGGGTAAATACACGGGGGATACAGGCTGTATCACCGGTTGATAGCTGAGCAAAGACTGAGCAGACAGAGGTTTTATTTTTAATTGATCCGCTGCAATCGGCTGCTGCAAATCTGTCATTTGTGCCTGCATCTTGGCTTCCAGTTCCTGAATCCGTTGCATTTCAGCCTGCATCTGTTCACGTAGCTCAGACAGGCGCAATTCACGATCAAGATCATTCTGAACATTGCTCACCATACGCTTGATCTTGCCGTACCATGTTCCGACAAAACGTACTGCTTCCGGAAGCTTATCTGGCCCAAGAACCAAAAGTGCAATAATTCCGAAAATCAGCAGCTCGGTCATTCCAATATTGAGCATAGCGAACTCTTAACTTTTAACCGAATGTTCAGGCGTTTTGACCTGGGCATCAATGGTGCGCGGCTCTGCAAGCTGAGCTTGTTCAGCCTCTTCATCTTTGACTGATTTTTTAAAGTCTTTAATCGCGCCGCCGACGTCTTTACCCAGATTTTTAAGTTTTGATGTACCGAACAATAAAATCACCACAATTGCAAAAATCAGCACATGCCAAATTGATAATCCTGCCATTATTTTATCCTCTATATTTTATGTACCTATCTCAGCAGGCTTGTATGACAGCGCGGTGACGCTTTGATGACAGTTTGCCGACACGGCAGCAGGGGAATGAATCACTCATATAAAAAAATTCATAATTCAATGAAAAGTATGCTGTGCTAGCATACAGCCTGATATGGAAATCTCAGCAGCATTGTCATGGCCTTGATTCTTCCCCTCCTGTCTTTTCTGATCGGTTATTGGGGTGTGCAATATTTAAAACCGGTTCGCCCTCTCTTGGCAGCTTTATTGGCACGGGTCCTGATTCCGGTACTGATTATTTACAATATGGTGTTTTACCAAGAGGGCAGTTTGTGGCTGATTGCCTTCAGCTTTTTCTGTTCCTGCGTATTCTTTGCCTTGTTTTATTTCACCCTGAAAAATAAACTGCGTGCCTTATGCCTGAGCTATTTAAATGGGGCATGGCTGGGAATTCCTTTTGCACTGGCAGTTTTTGGCCCGCAAGCGACCAGTACCGTAGTTGCCCTGTACATCGGTGGTTCCTTGTTTGGCAATGTCTGTGCGGTGATGGCAGTCAGTGAAGCCAGACAAGATAGCGGCTATATTTTAAAGAATGTGCTGCTCTCACCACCTGTGGTGGCACTGTCTGTAGCAGCTTTATTATCATTTTGGGATTTGAGTCATTGGCAGCAAGTGCCTGGGATAGAGATACTGTATCAGGCCAATAAAGTACTGGTCACTTTTAGCGGCATGTGTGTGCTGGGAATGTGGCTGAGCAATGTGCGGATCAGCCGCTTCGATTTAATGCGTAGTCTGCAACTGATTTTTTATAGAGGGCTGTTTGCGGTTTTGCTATGTGTTGCCGCCTATTATTATTTACCTATTCCGCAGCAGACGCTGACCTATGCGGTACTGCTGATGTTCTTTTTATTGCCGCCTGCAGCCAATATTGTGGCACTGGAAACCCATTATCAGGGAACAGGCCATTCCGCCAAATATATTGCTTCGGGAACTTTGGCCAGCGCGATCTTGATTGCCTTATATGGGGTAATCGTGCATGCGTTGATGCCTACGCTATAGATTCCCTCTACTTTTAGGAGATGAGAAACGCTGTTTCGCAAGGGGAGAGGTGTATTTTAAAAATCCCTCACCCCAGCCCTCTCCCAAAGGGAGAGGGGGTAATGAGAGGAGAAACTTACTTCTCCAAACTCTTCTTAAACAGCTGCATCGCTTGCCCACGATGACTGATTTTATTCTTTTCTTCCTTGCTCATTTCTGCACTGGAAATCCCCAGTTCCGGTAACCAGAACAACGGGTCATAGCCAAAACCATTTTCACCACGCGCAGCTTCCAGAATTTCCCCGTGCCAGATACCCTGAAAGACTTGCGGTAAGGGATCTTCGGCATGTTGAACCAGTGCCAGTACGCAAACAAACATGCCCTCAATCACTTCACCATCTTGGCGTAAGGGTTTGAGATCGGCCAGCAGTTTTTCATTATTGGCGGCATCGTTGCCATGCTCACCGGAATAACGAGCCGAGTAAATGCCGGGAGCGCCGCCAAGAACTGGCACACAAATGCCTGAATCATCTGCAATAGCAGGTTTTCCGGAAATTTTAGAAGCATGGCGAGCCTTAATAATCGCATTTTCTACAAAGCTTAGACCATCTTCGATCGCATCTTCGATATTCAACTTGCCCTGGGCCACGACTTCAACCGGCAGTTGTAGCTCGGCAAACAGTTTTTCAAACTCGGCAATTTTACCTTTGTTATTACTTGCCAATACCAGTGTGCCTTGGGATAACCAGTCAGTTGCAGCCATGTCAAAAACTCATTATTAGATAAAGAATGGGCGCTATTTTAGCAATGGATGAAGAATTTGCGGCAATAAAAAAGCACCCGAAGGTGCTATTTATACCATTCAGCTTATTGTGCCTGAATCCATCTGTCGGCACGATCACGCGCCTGACGGATCTGCTCTTGGGTTAAATTCGCCGCCAAGGCAGTTTTTCTGCCTTCCGACAGCGTAATCACCTTATTGTCGAGCATGCCATCACGGGTAGAAAGTTCATACCACTGGTAAGCGCCCATATAGTTTTTCTTTTTCTCTTCCATCATTGCCAGGTTAAAGCTGGCACGGTTATCGCCACGGCTAGCCGCTTTTTCAAAATACTGACGTGCCAGCGCTTCATCTTTTCTGGTGCCAATGCCATCGGCCAGCATACGGCCTACATTCAGCTGTGCAACTGCCAGACCTTGATCCGCAGCAGCTTTATACCAGGCAAAGGCCTGTCGTTCATCTTTTTGAATATCTTTACCATACTGGTATTTGGTGGCCAAATAAAACTGTGCACCGGCCTGACCAGCTTTCGCTGCTTTGGTCAGACTATTGATATCCATGATGGAATACTGAGCCGCTTGACTGGCAACAGATGGACTAGGTGCAACATAATCTGCATGGGCTTGCATGCCAAAAAGTCCCGCCAGTAGCGTCGTACTTAATAATAATTTTTTCATAGCGCGCTCACTCGATAAATTGCGACTTCACCAAATAGATTAGGGAGATGCTTGCTCAGCAAACTATCTTCTTGATTCCCGTTCACAGCGAGTCGATTAATAATTTTGATGTTATTTTCCGCACAAAGTGCTTCAAAATCACGAAATGTACATAAGTGGATATTCGGGGTGTTATACCACATATACGGCAAGGCTTCAGAAACCGGCATTCTCCCTTTGATTGCCAAGAAAGACCGGGTCTTCCAGTGCGCAAAGTTCGGAAAGGTAATAATGGCCTGTTTCCCTACACGCACCATATCACGCAATAATACGTCAGGTGCATCTACAGCTTGCAAAGCTTGTGCCATGACCACATTGTCAAAAGACTGGTCGGCAAAACGGCTTAAACCAAGGTTTAAGTCTTGCTGGATGATATTTAACCCGCGACTGACTGCAATTGCAATCTTTTCCTGATCAATTTCTAATCCATATGCACGAATATCGTGCTTTTTGCTCATTTGTGCCAGCAGTTCACCATCGCCACAACCAAGGTCGAGTACGCTAGAACCGGGCTTAATCCACTTTTCAGCGAGTTGTTGATCGATACGCATTATACGGCCTCCTTTGGTGTTGCTTTCAGGTGTTCTTCACCACCCAGGAATGCACGCAAAGATTTTACATAGAGCGGAATTGGGAACAGGAAAGAGTCATGACCCTGTTCGGCATCAATATCCAGATAGCTCACAGGTTTGTGATTGCTGATCAAGGCATCCACGATTTCCTGTGAGCGGGCAGGGGTAAAACGCCAGTCAGTCGTGAATGACACCACCAAGAATTTGCACTGGGTATTGGCCATGGCTTTTTTGAGCGACTGTTCATATTCACGCGACGGATCAAAGTAATCCAGTGCCTTGGTCATGATCAGATAGGTATTGGCATCGAAGTTACGGCTGAACTGTTCACCCTGATAACGCAAATAGCTTTCGACCTGAAATTCAACATCGAAACCATACATAAATTTGCCTGATTTCAAATCGCGGCCAAACTTCTGCTTCATGGCTTCTTCGGACAGGTAAGTAATATGGCCCACCATACGTGCCAGAATCAGGCCACGTTTGGGATAGCTGTCATTTTCCAGATAACGGCCATTATGGAAATCTGGGTCTGACAAAATCGACTGACGTGCTACTTCGTTAAAGGCAATATTCTGTGCAGAAAGTTTCGGAGCGCTGGCAATAATCACGCATTTTCTTAAACGGTTTGGATAATCCACTGACCATTGCAATGCCTGCATGCCACCTAGTGAACCGCCAATGATGGCATCCCAGATATCAATCCCTAAACGGTCAGAGAGCAGGGCTTGGGTTTTGACCCAGTCACGGACCGTAACCAGTGGGAAATCTGGACCATACGGGCGGTTATCATTTTCAGGATTGGGTGAGGTTGGGCCGGTAGAGCCATTACAGCCACCAATATTATTCAGTGAAACCACAAAGAATTTTGAAGTATCAATGGCTTTGCCGGGACCAATGCATGAATCCCACCAACCGGCTTTTTTATCATCTTCATGATGATAGCCAGCAGCATGGTGATGACCGGAAAGGGCATGACAAATCAGAATGGCATTGGACTTATCGGCATTGAGTTCGCCATAAGTTTCAACCATCAGTTCAAAACGTGGGAGGATGCGACCGCATTCAAGCTCTAACGGCTCTTCAAATTGGAACTTTTGTGGGACAACAATGCCCACTGAGTCAGCTGGAAAAGACACGGGGAGGATTCGCCTTAAATCTTTAGTATGAATAATAAAAGGATACCATTTGCCGGTATCCTTCTAAAGTCATTTTAGTGCTATGAATTATTGCTAATTCTAATACAGCCGTTTAGACCGCAGCAGCAATCACCTGATCAGTGCTTAATACACCCTGATCAATCAGGCGGTTGGTCGAGGCAATAATTGCTTCAATGGAAGAGGTCACGATGTTGTCATGTACCCCGGCACCAAAGGCAGATTTACCGGTACCTTTCACCTGAAGTTCGATCAAGGCCAAGGCTTTAGCATGTGCACCAGAACTGATGCTGCGCTCTTCATAGTTTACGACATCAATCGGTAACTGAAGTGCATCCAAAATCGCAGAAATTGGACCGTTGCCTTCACCGCGAACACGGCGTGACTGGCCATCAATTTCAAGATCCAGCTCAATCACCTGATTGCCGTTATCATCCGACAATTTGTAGTTTTTCGCAGAATAGTGAACGTTTTTAGCATCCACATAGGTTTCTTTGAACAACTTCCAGATTTCAGTCGCACTGATTTCAGTGCCTTGCTCATCGGTACGCTTTTGTACAATTTGAGAAAATTCAATTTGTAAACGACGCGGCAAGATCACGTTGTAGTTAGATTCTAATAAGTAGGCAATACCACCTTTACCTGATTGTGAGTTAACACGGATCACGGCATCATAGTCACGGCCCAAATCTTTCGGGTCGATTGGCAAGTACGGCATATCCCAGATTTCTTCGTTTTTCTGGAACTCGAAACCTTTTTTGATCGCATCCTGATGCGAACCCGAGAATGCAGTAAACACCAAATCACCGGCATATGGATGACGCGGGTGCACAGGTAAACCGGTACATTCTTCCACAGTCGCAATGATTTCATTGATGTTGGAGAAGTCCAAGTTTGGTGCTACACCTTGGGTATACATGTTCAAGGCAATCGCAGCCACGTCGACGTTACCGGTACGTTCGCCATTACCAAATACACAACCTTCGACCCGGTCAGCACCAGCCATAATTGCCAATTCTGAAGCGGCAATACCACAGCCGCGGTCGTTGTGGCAGTGAACTGAAATGATCACGCCATCACGACGCTGAATGTTACGGTGCATCCATTCGATTTGATCGGCATAGATGTGTGGACCTGAAACTTCTACCGTTGCAGGTAAGTTTAAGATCACTTTATTCTCTGGAGATGCTTCCCAGATTTCAGTGACGGCATCGCAGACATCTTTCGCGACTTCTAATTCGGTTGCAGTAAAACATTCAGGGCTGTACTGAAATACGAATTCAGTTTCCGGCTGTTTTGCGGCATATTCTTTCACTTTTTGTGCAGCATTAATGGCTAACTGTTTTGCACCCTCAACATCAACATTCAAGACTTTATTGCGGAATGTCGGCGAGTTAGAGTTATAGATATGTACAATGGCACGTTTCGCACCTTGTAAAGATTCAAAGGTACGCTGAATCAAATGATCACGTGCCTGAACCAAGACCTCGATATAAACGTCATCCGGAATATGACCTTCTTCAATCAATTTACGGGTGAAATCGAAGTCAATTTGCGATGCTGACGGGAAGCCGATTTCAATATGTTTGAAACCGATTTTCACCAACATCTGGAACATCTTGAATTTCTGCTCCATGTTCATTGGCTCAAAGATCGCTTGGTTACCGTCACGCAGGTCGGTACTCATCCAGATTGGCGCTTTATTGATTTCGTTGTTCGGCCATTGACGGTCTGGTAAGTCCACACGTTGATACATGCGACGGTATTTTTTACTTGGATCAGCCAACATCATGAGAGAGCTCCTTATGCTAACTTGGGTACCGTAATCTTGGTTAAAGCGGTGCGTGGGTCAGCGGCATAGATTTTGTCTATTCATTGGGTTTTAGTGACAGTCTGGTTCAAACCTGAAATATGGTCTAAATATTGGTGGTTTAGCTTCACCAAATGCACTAAATGCCTTACTTATAATTTAAAGTTTAATCCACTTATCCCGAAAAATTTTTGCTATTTTTATGGATTTTAGTCGTATGGTAATAAAGATTTTCTTATAAACTTTAAGGAGTGAAAAATATTTTCACTTATTCTAAATATTGTATTTTATATTTTCTTAATTTGGACATAATGCGTTATTTATTACGTTCAATTGTGCCACAACGCAGTATATTTTGATAAACAATAAATCCAATGATTTTCAAAGATCATTGATCTCAGGGCATCTTTTAAAGTTCCGCCCATTTACGCATTAAATTATGATACAGATTGGTCAGTTTCATGACCTCTGCATGCTGATCGCCCAGCTGCATTCTCAGGTTTTGAATACTCTGATCCAGATTAAACAGCATATGCCGCTCTGCATCATCACGGATCATGCTTTGTACCCAAAAAAATGAAGCAATTCGACAACCGGCAGTGATTGGCGTGACTTCATGCAAGCTGGTCGATGGATACAAAATCATATCGCCGGCAGGCAATTTTACTTCGTGATAACCGTAAGTGTCTTCGACTACCAGTTCACCACCGACATATTCGTCCGGCTCACTTAAAAAAACCGTACAGGATAAATCCGTTCTGAGGCGTTCATTGCTGCCGCGAATACGACGAATCGAATTGTCGACATGAAAGCCGAAAGATTCATTATTTTCATAGCGGTTAAAAAGCGGGGGAATAATATCCAGTGGAATCGCCGCCGATAAAAACAGAGCATGCTGTCCCAGCGATTCAAGAATGATCGTACTTAAATGCTGGGTCAGGGGATGATCTTCAGGTAATTGCTGATTCTGTTTCACCGTCGCAGAGAGCGTACCCGCGGTAACCTTGCCATTGACCCACTCAATCTTATTCATCTCCTCACGGAAATATTGCACCTGTTCTTTGCTCAGTACATTTGGAATATGATGCAGCACGAGAAACCCCTGAATAATCGTCTTTTAAAAATAACATAGCCCCCATCAGGAGGCTATGCGGTTGCATTGAATTAATATTTAAAGTTGACTGCTAACACTGCACTACGGCCTTCTGCTTCGGTCGCATAATGAGATGAATAGGCTTTTGTGAAGTAGCGTTCATCAGACAGGTTGTTAAGATTTAATTGCAAATCAACATTTTCATTCACGTTATAACGCGCCATGGCATCATAGCGAACATAGCCCGGTACAAACTTGGTATTAGTAGCATTACCATAGACTTTGTCCATTGCGACGGCACCAGCACCTAGGGTTAAAGCAGGAGTTACTGCATAAGTAGTCCAAAGGGTTGCACTGTTTTTCGCGACGTTTTGAACCTGATTACCATTACTTCTATTGGAAATGTAGATTGGAGCTGCTGTAGTGCCAATATTTTCATAACCACCATCAACTAACTCACTGTCTAAATAAGTATAACCAGCAGAAACTGCCCATTTATCCGTGATATTACCGTTTACGCCTAGCTCAATACCATCGACACGAGTTTCACCAATATTACTTGTGGTGCCATCATCTCCGGTCGCACGAGTATTGGTTTTTTCCGTGCGGAAAATAGCTGCAGTCAGGTTGAGCTTATCATTCAAGACATCCCATTTAGTTCCTAACTCCATGGTCCGGACTTCTTCAGGTTTAAGATTATTTATTGCAGCTGTAATCCCTTCAGAACCATCGCCACCATCTACACCGACTGGATTAGACGAAGTCGCATAACTTGCATAGATACTGCCATTTTCAACTGGTTTAAAAGTAAGACCGGCTTGATAGTTGATAAAGTCTTTATCATTTTTAATCGTAACTTGATCGCCAGCACTTGCTGTAATCGGTGTATTGTTTGCACCAGTAACTGCATTATTTCGTGCACCATAAGTCATGGTTTGCTCAGTTGAGTAGTCATCCCAACGAACGCCCAAATCTAAAAGCCACTGAGGGGTGAATTCAATACTATCCAGAAAATAAACAGACTTTGATTTGCTCTCGATATTGTAACGGTCAGCACCATTGGTACTTAACATACCTGTCCATGGAGCACGGTTAGGGTTCTGTACAGAAGTACACCAACCTGATGCAATATTGGTGACATCACCGCAAGCAGCATACGCGCTACCTGTCGCATTTAGGCCATTAATAATATATTGCGTACGATCAGTTTCCTGATCTGAATATTCGGCACCTAGATTAAAACTATGTTTAAGCATACCGGTATTAAATTTACCGGTTAAAGCAAGTTGGTCGGTAAAAGCATCAGTATCTGCTACACGTGAGTTGGCACGTGCCCAAACATTTCCTGTTAATTCACTTGTAAAACCTGCTTTGTTGTAAAAGTTACCCTGAGAGTCATCTGGATTGGTCCAAAGGTAATCATTCTTAGAGTTGCCATACACAGCTGTATTGCTAATGGTTAGATTGTCAGTTAAGTCATGTTCTAATTTGATGGTTCCGATCTGATTTTCTTGTTTTTGGAAATCACGATCTTTCCAGCCGTAATATTGACCTTGTTTAACGTCAATTGGCTTGCCATTTCCATTTAATGGACGATAGTCAGTTGCTGTTGCAGTTCTTGGAGCAGCAAATGGGTTGTTATACGGGATACCTGAGTCAGGCGTATCGTCCGATTTTAAGTAGTAATAACTGAGAGTCGCGCGAGTAGGGGTGTCCAGACCAAAGCTAATACTCGGTGCAATACCGGCACGTTTATATTCTGCACCGTCTTTCTGGCCGGCTTTTTCATTTTGATGCCCCATGACTGCCACACGTGCCGCAATACCATTACCAAAGTCTTTGTTACCATCTAAAGTAATACGTTGATAATTATCTGTGCCGCCAGCGACCGAACCTTCTAGAAAATCGCCTGCTTTAGCGACTTTAGAAATCATGTTAATGCTACCGCCAGTGGTGCCTGCACCGCCCATGGCAGAAGCAGAACCTTTGGTCACTTCAACTTGTTCTACCGCAAACATTTCACGGTTTTGTGAGGTGGCATTACGAACGCCGTCTACATACATCGAACTTTCTGAGTTATAACCACGAATAAATGGACGGTCACCATTCGGATTACCACCTTCACCTGCACCCAAGGTAATCCCCGGAACTGTACGCAGTGCATCAGCTAAAGTCGTCACTTGTGTATCGGCAATCAGCTGTTTTGAAATCACTGAAACTGACTTGGGGGTGTCGAGTAAAGGCGCAACAAATTTGCTATTCGCAGATTGATCTACTTTTAAGCTGGGTGCTTTTTCAGCTTTGACTTCTTGATGAATAGTCTCTAACTGGATCACCTGTTCTTCTGCCATCGCAGATGCAGCTACCATTGATAAAGATGAAACAATTGCAGAAGAAACGATTTTTTTACGTGTTTTAATGAAGGTCATGTTAAACCTAATAAATGAATGCTAAAAATGTATGCGAATAATAATGATTCTTGTTTTTATTTTTATCTTTTTATCATGGGAATTCATGATCTTTAAGAAAATATTAAATGAGTTTTTAAATGTAATGATATAACAATATCTACTTAAGTTTCTGATTTTAATAAATATTGAAAAATTAATCTGATTATTAAATTTTTATTGAGAATAATGATGTCTATAAAGGGACATAAATTAGGGATTTTTCGTGGAGTACTAATCTAGCGATAATAAAAAACCCTGCCAGGGCAGGGTTTTAAATAACTTTCACTTAAATATTAGAAGTCATATGAAACAGATAGCCAGTAGTTACGGTCTGGAATATAAGTACCCGCTAAACCACTCGTCGTTTTAGTATATAGGAAAGCATTTTCAACTTCGTTATCACTATTAATAAATGACTTATAGTCGCCAAAGTCTTTGTTCAATAAGTTATTCACACGACCTGAAACAGTAACTTGATTGTTGACTTTATAAGATGCACCTAAATTAAATAGCTCATAGGCTTTTAACTTATTGCCGACAGCATCAATTTCACGACTTACATTGACATCGCTTAAATCAGGATCTATGAAACGTACACGGTCAGATTTATATTCAGCTTCTAACCAGGTAGTGAACTTATCATTCACATACCAAGTTCCTGTGAAGTTCAAAGCGTGACGAGGTGTATTTTCAATAGGATTACCTTTATTTTCACCTTCGGTAATTTCAGACTCTAACCAAGTATAGTTTGCTTTTACATCAAAGCTTGGAGAAATTTCATATTTAGCACTAAGTTCCACACCGTAGCTTTCAGCTTCGCCTGCATTGCCTTTAAAGCTAAAGTTTTGCTGATTATCAAAACTGCCTACAGTCATGCAGTTGTTTGCAGGTGCTTGTCCTGTTGGGCGACCTGCCCATAAACAGTTTTCAACGACGCGTGCATCACTGATGATAATATCTTTAAACTGAGTAAAGAACGCAGTGGTAGCTAAAGAGAAATTAGACAAGTTGTCGTAAACGAAACCAAGTTCATAGTTTGTGGTTTCTTCAGGCTTAAGATCTGGGTTGCCCAAAGTCACGTTTCGGCCTTGTGAGCTAAAACCATTGATTCCATTATGAAGGTCATTCGCTGTTGGAACTTTATAGCCAGTACTTATACCACCTTTTAAAATCAACTGATCATTGGTGTTCCAAACTAAGTATGCGCGAGGTGTAAAGTGACCACCAAAAGCACTATGGTCTTCGTAGCGACCACCGAAAGTGAATGCAAGAGAATCCGTTAGATTCCATTCATCCTCAGCGAACACAGACCAAGAATCCTGTTCAAAAGCAACTCCATTACCTGCTGAGTTATCGATGGTTTCACCATCTTTATATTCAATACCAGCTGTAAGTTTATGGTTGCCAAGTGTTGAAATAATACGAGAATCAACGGTTAGGTCTTTATTTTCTAAAATACGATCTTGTGTACCATCTGAATAATAATTGTATTCAGGTACATTTCCTTTTGGAAGACGACGGCCTTCCTGTTCAGAAGAAACATAGCTTGCAAATGTTTTCCATTGACCAAAACTAAGCTCAGCATCTACACCTGCAGAAATACGATCTCTTAAGAATTTGATCTCGTCTTTATATGAACCAATCCCTGATGGTAAACCTGTCGTGCGGTTGAATTCGTAAAGTTCACCTAAACGGGCATCACTATTATCAAAACGTTGTTTAGCATGATCAAAGTCTACCCAAGTAGAGACGTTATCATTTACATTTAGCGTAAGTTTTGTACCCACAGCATAATTATTTGCTTCTACTGTACGAGGGTCACGACCTTGGCTGCCTTCATCAATAGTTTTTGCGGGTGTAACAAGTCGATCTGATTGATCGCGGTGGAAAAACTCGCCACGTACTTGTATACCAAGTTTATCTTGAATCACTGGACCATTAACAACTGCACTGGTTTTCCAGTTATTACCAATATCAGAATTTTCTTGAATATTCTGTTCAACAGAAACGTTACCATTCCATTCTGATGCAACTTTCTTGGTAATAATGTTAATGATACCGCCCATGGCATCAGAACCATAAAGGGTAGACATAGGCCCACGAATGACTTCAATACGTTCAATAGAAGCTAATGGTGGCATAAAGCTTGTACTAAATTCACCAAAACCATTTGGACCAACTGAACCAGAAGTATTCTGACGCTGACCATCGATCAAAATAAGAGTGTAAGATTGATTCAGACCACGCATTTGGATATTTAAACCACCAGTTTTGCCTTGGCCATTTCGTACGTCGACACCTGGTACTTCACTGAGCGCATCTGCAATACTGGTAATACCTTTTTTCTTTAAGTCTTCTGCAGTTACTACACTAATAGAGGCAGGCGCATTTTTTATATCTTGTTCAAAACCCGCCGCTGAAACCACAATCGTAGACATTTGATGTGTTGTTGTAGGAGTCGCTGTCTCGTTCACAGTCTCTGCGAAAGCAGATGTTGCTGTAACCCCAAGAATTGCCAATGTAAGTGGACGAAGACTAAAACTATGCATGACCAAATTCCCGAACCGAAGAATAAATTAGTATTGTTGCTCAAATAAGAAACTGGATATTAATGATAGTATTTATCATTTGCAATAAAAATATACATTTTCTCCATTTAAATTGGGTTGACTGGGCATCTGGAAAGATGGCAATTCAAATAAAAAAAGGGCTTAAAAACTGGAACTCGCGCGTATTTTTTGTATATCCTTAAATGTTGTCATATAATGTGGCACATTTTTATAAACCTGTTATAACCTAATATATAGAGGAAGCCATGCAAGTAACTTCTGAAGCGGTTTCGGGCGTTGCCCGTCGTTTAAATGTTTCTGTACCGACGAGCCGTATTAATGAGCAATTTGAAGCTCGTTTAAAACGCACTGCTAAAACTGCGAAGATCAACGGCTTCCGTCCAGGTAAAGTGCCTGTAAACGTAGTTCGTCGTGAATACGGCGCGGGTATCTACCAAGAAGTAGTAAACGATATTATTCGTGACACAGTTTTCGAAGCGATCCAGCAAGAAAAAATCAATGCTGTGGGCATGCCAAACATCGAAAAAACTGAAATGAAAGACGACGCGCTGGTATATACAGCGACTGTTGAAGTTTATCCAGAAATCGAAGTGAAATTCGACGGCTTGGAAGTTGAGCGTAAAGCAGCTGAAGTAAATGACAAAGATGTTGAGAAGATGATTGAAAATCTTCAAAAACAACGTGCTGCTTGGGCTGAAACAAAAGGCATGGCTAAAAAAGACATGCAAGTAACTTTTGATTTCGAAGGTTCAATCGACGGCGAAAAATTTGAAGGTGGTTCTGCGGAAGACTTCAAACTTGTTCTAGGTTCTGGTCGTATGATCCCTGGCTTCGAAGACGGTATCGTTGGTATGAAGAAAGGCGAAGAGAAAGTGATTGATGTAACTTTCCCTGAAGACTACCAAGCTGAAAACCTTGCTGGTAAACAAGCTCAATTCAAAATCACTGTGAAGCTTGTTGAAAAACAAAAACTTCCAGAAATCGATGCTGAATTCCTGAAAATCTTCGGTGTATCTGAAGAAGAAGGCGTTGAGAAGTTAAAAGCTGACGTTCGTAAAAACATGGAACGTGAAGTGAAGAACGGCCTTCGCAACCAGGTTAAAGGCGCGACTTTTGATGCATTAGTTGCTGCAAACGAAGTTGAACTTCCAGCTGCTATGCTTGCTCAAGAAATTGACCGTCAACGTCAACAGATGATTCAGCAGTTCACACAGCAGTTTGGTGCTCAAGGTGCGAAAGCATTTGATTCAAGCATGCTTCCAGATGAATTGTTCAAAGAACAAGCTGAAAAATCTGTAAAACTTGGCGTACTTGTAAGCCGTGTTTTAGCTGATGCGAAAATCGAAGTAGATGCTGCACGTGTTGAAGCGTACATCGAAGACATGGCTTCTTCTTATGAAGATCCAAACGAAGTAATTGAATACTTCAAAAACGATGCGCAACAACGTGCCCAAATCGAAGCAGTTGTACTAGAAGACCAAGTTGTTGATTACATTTTGGCTTCTGCTAAAGTAACTGATGCGACTGTAAGCTATGAAGACTTATTGAAAGAGCAGCAAGCTCGTCAACAAGGCTAATTTAGCTTTCGATAAAAAAGGCGCTTAATGCGCCTTTTTTCATATTGATGCCTGAAAAAAGCATTTCTGTTTTTCACAAAACTAATGCAAAAAATATAATGGATTTGTTGGCGAATTTTTTGCAATTTCAGTGATTATCCCTCATATTGTGATTATGGGTTAGGTCACAAAAAATTTAGGAATAAATAAACGTATGTATGTTCCAACGATTGAAAACGCTTTAGTGCCAATGGTGGTAGAACAATCCTCTCGTGGTGAGCGTTCTTTTGATATTTATTCACGCCTTTTGCGTGAACGTGTAATTTTTATGACGGGCGAAGTTGAAGACAACATGGCGAACCTGATCGTTGCGCAAATGTTGTTTTTAGAGGCGGAAAATCCAGATAAAGATATTCATCTATATATCAATTCACCAGGCGGTTCGGTAACTGCGGGTATGGCGATTTATGACACCATGCAGTTTATCAAACCTGATGTCGTAACGTACTGCATGGGTCAGGCAGCATCAATGGGTGCGTTCCTGCTGAATGCCGGTACCAAAGGCAAGCGTTATTGCCTTGAAAATGCCCGTGTCATGATTCACCAGCCATTGGGTGGTTTCCGTGGTCAGGCTTCAGATATTGAAATTCATGCACGTGAAATCCTGTTTATTAAAGAACGTTTAAACCGTTTAATGGCTGAACACAGCGGTCAGGATTACGAGAAAGTTGCACGTGATACAGACCGTGACAACTTTATGACTGCTCAGCAAGCGAAAGAATACGGTCTTGTGGACGAAGTTTTAACTAAACGTCCATAAGTTTTAAAGATTGAGATAGTGGAGTAAATATGTCCGAACATCCTCAAGGACAAAAGCATTGTTCATTTTGCGGTAAAACGCAGTCTGAAGTCGGGAAGCTGATTGCAGGCGAGGACGCATACATTTGTAACGAATGTGTGGACGTATGCTTAGATTTGGTTCAAACCAGTCAGCAGGTGGAAACCAATGACTGGGCCAATCGTCCTTTGCCGAAACCGCATGAAATTCGTGCGGCCTTGGATCAATATGTGATTGGTCAGGACGTCGCGAAAAAAACCTTGTCAGTTGCGGTTTATAACCATTACAAGCGCTTGAAAGTGCAAAATAATGGCAAGAAAGCTGATGATTCAGTAGAGCTTTCAAAAAGTAATATTATGTTGGTTGGTCCGACAGGATCGGGCAAAACCTTGCTTGCACAAACGCTGGCACGTCTTCTTGATGTTCCATTTGCCATGGCAGATGCAACGACACTGACCGAAGCCGGTTATGTGGGTGAAGATGTAGAAAACATCGTACAGAAGCTACTGCAAAAAGCCGATTACGATGTCGAAAAAGCGCAAAAGGGCATTATCTATATCGACGAGATCGACAAGATTACCCGCAAGTCTGAAAACCCATCCATCACGCGTGATGTATCGGGTGAAGGTGTTCAGCAAGCATTATTGAAAATGATTGAAGGTACGGTTGCATCAATTCCGCCACAAGGTGGACGTAAGCATCCGCAGCAAGAATTCATTCAGATTGATACCTCGAATATCCTGTTTATCTGTGGTGGTGCATTCTCAGGACTTGAGAAAATTGTACAGCAACGTCAGGAAAAAGGTGGCATCGGCTTTACTGCAGAAGTGCGTAAAAAAGATGAAACCAAGAAGCTGTCTGACTTGTTCCGTCAAGTTGAAGCAACTGATCTGGTAAAATTTGGTTTGATTCCAGAATTTATTGGTCGTTTGCCAGTGATTGCCACTTTAGACGAGTTGGATGAAGAAGCACTGATGCAGATTCTGACTGAGCCGAAGAACGCTTTGACCCGTCAGTATCAACATCTGTTTGATATGGAAGATGTGGATCTGGTTTTTGAAGAATCGGCATTACGCGCAGTGGCTAAGAAAGCAGTTGAGCGTAATACAGGCGCGCGTGGTTTACGTTCGATCCTAGAAAATTCATTGCTGGAAACCATGTATGACTTGCCAAGCCGTAGCGATGTCGGCACTGTCGTCATCAATGAAGCTGTGATTAAAGGTGAAGCAGAGCCGGAATACCGTGCCGAGCGTCAGCCACATGATCAGCAAGAGACAGCAACAAAAATAGATTTAAAGGTCGTAAATAGCAAATCTGCTTAATTGCTATTCGTCCGAAACGTGCGAAAACTCCGTGTTTTCGCACGTTTTTTATTTCCAAAAATAAAGCTCGGTGTTAATCTGATTAACTAGGCGTGGATGCCTAAAACTTATAAAAAACAAATCGCAAAGCACTTGCATACAAAAGAATAAAGACGCAGTGAGGGATAAGCATGCGTGGAGTCGCAATTGTACTCATCAGCAGTTTGGCATTGCTGGGGTGTCATGGTAAGAAAGCCGTCGTTGAGCCTACACAGCCACTCAGCACTTTAAAAAATATCGATCTTGAAAAAAAACCGGGCTTTGTCGAGCAGCATCGTATCGGCATGTTCACCATTGGCGGTTGGGTCAATCAAAAGCAGGGCAACCAGTTTCAGACGGTGAAACCGCAGCATGATGAAGCCGCCATCGTGTATTTATACCGGCCCGATTCTAAATGGAATCGTCAGGAAATTGTCGCTGCCAGCCTGTTTATCAATCAAGAACATATTCCAAGCTTATTGCACAACCATTATTACTGGATTGAAGTGCCTGCAGGGACCTATCGTTTGAGTACCAGTCGACCGCTAGGCGCGCTGCATTTCCAGAAACCTAAATATCTGGATTTTACTGTCGAAGCGGGACAGTCTTATTTTATTAAATATGATGAAGAGAATATCAGTACACGCCGGAGTGTTTCAGGGCCACTCATGCTGATGCCGGAAAAAGTTGGTCTCAATGAAATTGCTTTTACTCAGCTAAAATCAGACAGTTTTAACTTCGTGGCACAAGATCAGGAAACTGGCCAGATTCGTAAAAAAGCCCAAAAAATTGAACCGACTGCTTATGATCCATCATTGGATGTACAGCTAAAAGCACCTTTTAAACTTTGGGATCCACGGACTTGGTAATTGACATTTTATTGAGAAAATATAATAAAAAAGCACCCTGAATGGGTGCTTTTTTATACAGATTTAATTAGCCCGCAGCAGCGTCAACTACTGGAATCTTACCAATTTTTGCTTGCCAGATTTTAGGTGCAGTCGCGTGAATAGAAGTACCATTCACATCAACCGCTACAGATACCGGCATATCTTTTACCACAAACTTGTAAATTGCTTCCATACCCAGGTCAGCAAAGGCAACCACTTCAGCTTCGCGAATAGCTTTAGACACGAGGTAAGCAGCACCACCGACAGCCATCAGGTAAGTTGCCTGGTTGTCTTTAATGGCTTCAACGGCAGCAGGACCACGGTCTGCTTTACCGATCATGCCGAACATGCCAGTTGCTTCAAGAACTTGACGCGTAAATTTATCCATACGCGTAGCCGTTGTTGGGCCAGCAGGGCCTACAACTTCGTCGCCGACTGGATCAACAGGGCCAACGTAGTAGATAAACTTGCCTTTCAGATCAACAGGAAGTTCTTCACCGTTGTTCAGCATGTCGACCATACGTTTGTGTGCAGCATCACGACCTGTATAGATTGTACCGTTAAGAAGAAGTGTATCGCCTGGTTTCCAGCTATTCATTTCTTCTTGGGTAATCGTGTCAAGGTCAACACGTTTAGAAGATGAAGAATCCCAAGTCACAGCAGGGTAGTCTTCAAGTTTAGGTGCTTGAATATGTGCAACACCTGTACCATCTAACTGGAAGTGTGCATGACGAGTCGCAGCACAGTTCGGGATCATACCAACTGGTTTACCTGCAGCATGACATGGATAATCTTTGATTTTAATATCAAGTACAGTGGTTAAACCGCCAAGACCTTGTGCACCAATACCCAAAGCATTTACTTTTTCGAAGATTTCGATACGAAGCTCTTCCATTTTGCTTTGTGGACCACGACGAAGCAATTCGTCCATGTTGATCTCTTCCATCAATGCTTCTTTGGCAAGCATCATGGCTTTTTCAGCAGTACCACCGATCCCGATTCCCAGCATACCTGGTGGACACCAGCCTGCACCCATGGTTGGAACAGTTTTCAGTACCCAATCCACGATTGAATCAGATGGGTTTAACATTGCTAGTTTAGATTTGTTTTCTGAACCGCCACCTTTGGCTGCCACAGTGATATCTACTTTATTACCAGGCACAAGCTTGTGGTAAATCACGGCAGGAGTGTTGTCTTTGGTGTTCTTACGACCAAATGCAGGATCAGCCAGAACTGATGCGCGAAGCACGTTCGAGTTTTCTAAATAACCCTGACGTACGCCTTCATTGATTGCATCATCCAGGCTCATGGTTAAATCGAATTTAACGTCCATGCCCACTTCAACAAATACGTTGACGATACCGGTATCTTGACAGATTGGGCGGTGGCCTTCTGCACACATGCGTGAGTTAATTAAGATTTGTGCGATCGCATCTTTAGCAGCTTTGTTCTCTTCACGATCATACGCACGGCTCATCGCTTGGATAAAGTCTTGTGGGTGATAGTAAGAAATGAACTGAAGCGCATCTTTAACCGATGTGATCAAGTCATCTTGCTTGATAATAGTTGTCATACAAATATCTCTTGAGCGGGCTGATAGCTAGCGGGCTAAATTATAAGACAAAAGAATCGGGTTGTGGGCATTTTGGGCGAGCATTGGCCGAAAGTTTATAGTTTAAGCAATCTGAGCAAGGACTTTAGCTATTCCATGGGTCAAATATGACAGCAAGTTGTCATATTCAATGTCATATTTCAGATAAAAAATACGCATAATTTTGCTTATTCCGTATTAAGCGATTGAATTTTATTAATTATTTTAAATTTAACAAAAAACCAGATTGTCATATAACTGTCATAAAACTTTTAGATAATGCAGCTATTGAAACGGGAGATCCTAACAATGGTTACAGGTATTTTGATGGCAGCTGGTTTTTGTGTATATATCGCTGCAACTTGGATGTACGGTCAGAAAGAAGATCAAGCCTAAGCTTTATCTTCTTTTTTATTTTAAGACATAAAAAAATTAACCTATCTTCAAATCTTCAAATCTTCAAATCTTCAAATCTTCAAATCTTCAAATCTTCAAATCTTCAAATCTTCAAATCTTCAAATCTTCAAATCTTCAAATCTTCAAATCTTCAAATCTTCAAATCTTCAAATCTTCGAATCTTCAAATCCAGTTATAAAAATATTTGAAAACTCAAATTTAAAAAGCATCTCTCCTATAGCTTACTCAAGCCATGTTGACCATTTACATTTTTAACCCAGAAAAACTCAAAGCCTGAAAACCCTTACACATGCGGCATTTTTTATTGCTTAGACTGTTTCTCTCAACTTCTAGAAACAGGCAAGTAGAATGAACAATTTTAATGCAAGTGATATTAAAGAACATGCTTCAGTCATTGCTTCATGTGGTACTCAAGTCGGGAAGGTGGACCATTTAGAAGGTCAGGATTCAATTAAATTAACAAGAAGTGATGATGAAAATAATGAGCATCATCTGATTCCCTTGAGTTGGGTAAGTGAAATCAAAGACGATAGCGTCGTGCTCAATAAAACTGCGGAAGAGGTACGTAAAGAGTGGACTACCTTATAAGAAATTAAAGTTAGTGGACTGAAAAGCAGGGCTGCTTCAGCTTAATTTTTTATGTCACAGACTTTATGAGTAACCGTTGAAAATGCCAGTTCGAAAGACTGGCATTTTTATTGTTTATTAAAACGAGATAATGATCGCGTGCTGAATTTATTGAAGCTATGAGTGTTTTTTTATAAAAAAACCACCTGATTTTTCAATCAGATGGTTTGGAAAACTTAAATTTAAGAAGTATTAAGCTTCTTGCTGCTCGGCCTGAATCGCGGTTAAGGCAATGGTAAACACGATGTCATCGACCAAGGCACCACGCGACAGGTCATTGACCGGCTTATTCAAGCCTTGCAGCATTGGTCCAACACTGACTACATTGGCAGCACGTTGTACCGCTTTATAGGTCGTGTTACCGGTATTCAGATCCGGGAAAATAAATACATTGGCACGTCCAGCCACTTGTGAATCAGGTGCCTTTTGGCGCCCCACGCTTTCCACCGATGCTGCATCATATTGTAATGGCCCATCAATCAACAGGTCAGGACGACGTTCTTTGGCAATGCGTGTAGCTTCCGCGACTTTTTCCACATCAGCGCCAGTACCCGAAGTTCCTGTCGAATAGGAAATCATAGCAATGCGTGGATCTATACCAAAGGCTTTGGCAGAATCGGCGGACTGGATTGCAATTTCGGCCAGCTGTTCTGCATCAGGGTCCGGATTGATCGCACAGTCACCATACACATAGACTTCATCTGGCAACAGCATAAAGAATACGGAAGATACCAGTGAGTAATCCGGAGCAGTCTTAATCAGCTGGAAAGCAGGACGTACCGTATTCGCCGTGGTATGCACTGCACCCGACACCAAACCGTCAACCTGATCCAGCGCCAGCATCATGGTGCCAAGTACTACTGTATCTTGCAGTTGTTCACGGGCCTGTAGTTCGTTGAGCTTGCCTTTACGCAGCTCCACCATCTTGTCGATGTAGTTTTCACGCACCAGATCCGGATCAAGAATTTCCAGATCTTCAGGCAATTCAATACCGCGAGCTTTGGCTACTTCTAGCACAGCTTCAGGCTTGGCCAGCAAAATACACTGTGCAATACCACGCGCCTGACAAATGGCCGCAGCCTGTACGGTACGCGGTTCATCACCCTCTGGCAGTACAATACGTTTTTTCGCAGCAATCGATTTCTGTACCAGTTCATGACGGAAAGCGGAAGGTGACAGACGTGGCTTATAAGAACCATTCAACATTTGATTCAGCCATTCCGGATTGATATGGCTTGAAACAAAACGTGTCACCTGATCTGCACGTTCGGTATCATCCACTGGAATTTCATTGCTGAGATTTGCCAGTTTTTGTGCGGTTTCAAACGTGCTGAGTGGTGTATGTAAAATCGGTAAACCTTGCTTGATGGCAGCCTGGCAGAATTCCAGTACATGATCATTTGGCTGTTGATGTTCAGTCAGCACCAGACCGGCCAAAGGAATCCCATTACTGCTGGCCAGACTACTTGCCAGTAATACATCAATCCGGTCAGAGGCACTAATAATTAATTCGCCAGCTACAAACTTATGTAGTTCATGTTCAATATTGGCTGAAATCAGACTACTGTGTTGCACACGGCGCTGTTTGGCTTCGCCTTCATTAATCCAGTAAGCAGAAATATGGGCTGCCAGATCAGACATACGCGGCACACTTAAGGTTTTACTGAAAGGCACCAAGCCAATCACTGGCAATTTTTCAGAGCCAATATGCGGATGCGTCTGCCGAATGGCGGTGATAAATTCTGCGGTTTCAGCTTTAAGGCGTAAATCCGGATTCAGCGTGACAGGAATCTGCGCAGATTCTTCAGGTAGACCCTTGGTGCGCATCAACATGATACCTGCCAGACGGGTAGAGCTGGCGCCACCAAAATTACGCAGCTGATGTTCAACTTTATCTGCGGTTTGGCTTGGCTGCTGAATATTGGCATTGCTGACGACAATAACTTTGGCATCCAGTGCTTGTGCCAGTGAAGCATTCAAATCATCGGCAAAACTGTCCTGAGTATTTGGCAACAGCCCTTCGACAATAATCAGGTCATGCTGTTTAGCAATTTGACGATGCAGACGCACCGCTTCTTCAAGCAATTCATCCTGTTCACCCAGATTGATCTGCTGCAAGACTTTGCTATAACGGATAGGTTCAACCGTTTCACTTTGAGAAATATGACGATACAAAGCCGTGGTGCGGTCTTCGATTTCATTCAATTCCTGGGCAAAAGGTTTCAGGAAACCAGCTTTTACCCCTTGGCATTCCAGTGCATAAATCAGGCCCAAACATGCAGAAGTTAAGCCTACGCCTTCCCCCGTGGGAACCAATAAAATTGTTTTCATAAATTATGTCAGTCGCAGAATAATAAAAATCAGTGAAAAAGAAGCTAAAGCCTGCTTATGCAGGCATTACCTCAGCTTGAGACTTTTTTGCAGTATTGCGCTCCACTTCAAGTTCAACCACACTTTGAACTTCCCGGGCAATACGGCCTTCTTCATCTGTTGGCACTACCCAGATTTGTGGGCCTGTACCTGAATCAATTCGGCCTTCGGTACCGCGTTTCAGCTCATTATTGGCATTTTTATCCAGACTGAAACCGAAATGAGGCAGGTAAGTCATGGTTTTTTCGCGGATATACGCTGAGTTTTCGCCAATGCCGCCAGTGAAGAACAGACCATTAAGACGTGGCAGACCACAGCTCAACGCTGCCAGAGATTTAGCTAAACGGTAGCAGAATACTTCAATCGCCAGTGCGGCATCTTCATTGCCTTGTTCTGAAGCTTCAATCAGGGTACGCATGTCATTCGACAGGTCAGACAGACCCAAAAGACCACTTTGGCTATTCAGCATCTTGTCAATTTTATAAATGTCCCAACCCAGGTTTTTCGCCAAGAAACTATGCAGGCTTGGATCGACATCACCACTGCGTGTGCCCATAACAATGCCTTCAAGCGGAGTTAAGCCCATTGAAGTATCTACACTTTGCCCATTCCAAACGGCACAGGTCGAGCTACCATTACCTAAATGCGCAGTTAACCAGCCACCTTGTTTGAAACTACCTGCCAGTTCAGAACCACGTTCTGAAACATAGGCATGACTAGTCCCGTGGAAGCCATAGCGACGCACACCATGAGCAGTATATAAAAATTTCGGCAGGGCATAACGATAAGCATGCGCTGGCATGGTTTGATGGAAGGCAGTATCAAATACTGCAACTTGTGGTAATTCCGGGAATAAGCGTTTGGTTGCTTCAATACCAATTAAGTGTGCCGGATTGTGTAATGGCGCAAGCGGCGTTGCTTCACGAATTTTTTCAATAATCTCGTCATTGATCAGTTCAGCTTTGGTCAGGCTGCCACCATGTACGACACGGTGACCGATCGCGTCCGGACGGTAGTTGGCCAGACGTTCAAGACCCACTTCAAGTGCTTTTTTGTGGTCAGCAAATGGAATATGGATATCGACCGGCTCATTGCCAACCGTCACACCTTTAATGCGAGCATTCTCTGTGCCTAAGTTCTCAGCTAAACCATGAATACGGAAATTCTGCTCCTCAAGAAGTAATGCAAACTTGATTGAAGAAGAGCCACAATTAATAACTAATACTGATTTAGACACGATTGATTACCCAATTTTTAATTAAAATTCTCGTCCATTTGCTTGACCCAATTGCGGGCAATGAAGCAGCAATCCAGATCAATGAATATGTTTTAACATTTGTTTTTTTTCTGTCCTAGATAGACTTTAGCAGATTAGACTTAAGCATTATCGACCGATTTAACAATAATAACTAAAATTTATCAGTTCATAGTTTTCATTTATAAATAAAATGATGCTGAAAATATAATCAATAAGAATACTAAACTCTGCTTAAATTTAATTTTAGAACAGATTAATTCTTTAGTTTAGCGCCTGAAAAGGCAAATATTGTTTTTACATACAATTCTATAAAGAGATTCATCAATAAAATGACCGGAAGGTTCTAATCCATCTATTTCAGTGTCAATTTTTCTGTCCATAAAAAACAGCCTCATTTATGAGGCTGTTTTAAATGAGCGATCTGAATACTTATTGGCGAATCTGACCATCACCAAAGACAATCCATTTCTGCGACGTCAGGCCTTCAAGACCAACTGGGCCACGAGCATGGATTTTATCGGTTGAAATCCCGATTTCTGCGCCTAAGCCATATTCAAAACCATCTGCAAAACGAGTAGAGGCATTGATCATGACCGAACTTGAATCTACACCCGCCAGAAATTCGCGAGCCAGACTGTAGTTTTCAGTAATAATGGAATCGGTATGATGCGAGCTATATTTGTTGATGTGCTCAATGGCTTCTTCTATACCAGAAACGACTTTGATCGCCAGAATCGGGCCCAGATACTCGGTATACCAGTCTTCTTCAGTGGCCGTAATGACTGCATCTCCAAGAATACGCTGGGTTTCCCGGCAACCACGAAGTTCGACTTTTTTCTCTTGGTAAAGCTCTGCGATGCGTGGCAAGAATTCTTCAGCGACTTTTTCATCGACCAGCAGGGTTTCCATGGCATTACATACACCATAGCGATGGGTTTTGGCATTGAGCGCAATCGGCAATGCTTTCAACAAGTCCGCTTGAGCTTCCACATACACATGACAGTTGCCATCTAAATGTTTAATGACCGGTACGCGTGCTTCCTCGGTAATTCGTTCGATCAGGCTCTTGCCGCCACGAGGCACAATCACATCCACATATTCGGTCATGGTGATCAACTGGCCAACAGCAGCGCGGTCAGTCGTGTTTACCACTTGTACGGCAGCCTCAGGCAAGCCTGCGACTTTCAGGCCATGCTGAATCGCAACTGCAATTGCCTGATTCGATTCCAGAGCTTCTGAGCCGCCCCGTAAAATAATGGCATTGCCTGATTTGAGCGCGAGTGATGCAGCCTCCAACGTGACGTTAGGACGTGATTCGTAGATCATGCCGACCACACCCAAAGGCACACGCATCTTGCCCAGTTGAATCCCGGATGGGCGATAAGCCATATCACTAATTTCACCAATCGGATCTTTCAGGCCAATGACATCTTTTAGACCCTGCAACATACCTTTAAAGCGTGCGGGGTTGAGTTCTAAGCGATCAAGCAGGGCTGAGTCCAGATTGTTGTTATGCGCCTTGGTCATATCTTTCTGGTTAGCAGCCAAAATAGCAGCTTGGCTATTTTCCAAAGCCGTATAAATAGCGGATAACGCATTATTTTTAGTTTGGGTGGACGCGCGAGCCAAAATGCGAGACGCTTGGCGTGCCTGCTGTCCTACCGTTTGCATGTATTGTTCAATAGACTCTTGCATAGCGGTTTGATCACTTAGAAATTTCATTTCGATATTAACAGCCTGCTGCTGCACAATGAAGCCCATCTGTTAAAAATCATCCGTTTTCGCAGACTTCTAAACATTTTGAAAATGTTTTCTGTTTAAAAGCAGATAAGTGGTCACTGAAGCGGTTGCTTGTGAAAAGCAGCTCTGTATAGAATGAAACACGCGACATTGATGTCATTTATAATTATTAAAGAGCAGGATGCATGTTCAGGCACACCGGAATGTGCCTGAATTATAAGATCTGTTAAGCATGACTTGCACAATAAAAATAAGGCAAGGACGGAGGAAAAGGAATATGAATTCCATTATCCACATGGACGCCCATGTATTGGAACAACATAGACACGATGGTTTTTTTGATTTTTATGATAAGCACAGTTTTAAGCAGCCACCACGCACCACCTGGATGGATGGCTGGAAAATCGAATATATGGCGATCGCCCGTCCAGATACCTTACATTTAAGACCAATGGTGATTATTGGGGGAGCTTTCCAGAATTTTAACTCCTACAAATATTGTGTAGAACAGCTTTTTGATGCAGGTCCCATCATTCTGATTGACCTGCCGTCCATGGGGGCCAACCAGCAGATTAGTAATGTCGACACAGGTCTGTCTGCCGGAACACTGGAGCTTGAAGACCTTGCTGCGATGCTAGGGCGCTGGCTGGAACAGATGCAGCTGCCGCAAGTGGCAATTTTAGGCATGTCCTTAGGGTCAGTGGTAGCTTCCTGTCTGGCAGATCAGCGTCCTGAACTGGTCGATCGGATGATTCTGATGGGCGTGATGCAGAAAACCCGTAAAAGCTGGCGAATGCTGCTGGAAGAATCCCTACACCTGATGAAAGAACAGCGTATGGATGAATTTGGTCAGGCCGTCATTTTGTACTTGGTGAATCATGCACGTTTGACAGAAACCCGAATGTCACCGACTGCAAAACGTTTGTTCTTTAAACAGATGGCGGAATTTACGGCCACCGAACAGGATCGTTATGATATTAACTGCAACCGTTTATTGCGTCTGACCAATGTCCCGATCCCGCAGTGCAAAGTACTGGTGGCATGTGGGCAATATGACAGTTTTACCTTGCCACATGAAAATGCGAATTTTGCCCTACAATGCCCGGATATGCAGTATGTGCAAATTGCAGGTGCTGATCATGTGCCGCAGTTACAACGTCGTAAAGAAACCATGCATCTGTTTGCAACTTTCTTGCGCGATGAAGCTGTTGATCAACTGGCAGGAATTATTCCGTTCACGCGTGAACAGATACAGCAGCTTGAACGTCGCGGTGAAGAGCGGATTCAGGTGCAAGATTCACAGCGTTTCCTCAGTCATCGTCATTCTGATCGTGTCTTGAATGTAGAGATTGTAGATATGAATTTCTTTGGGGTATTGCTGGAGTTAGATGCAGGACAGGCTGAGCGTGCAGCAACTTATCCACGTGATCTGGCCTTGCATCTGGAAGATGAAGCTGGGGAATTTCATATTGAGTGCCTCATCTTTGAACAGAATAACACCCAGCTGCGTGCCTTATTCAAACATGGCAGTTTTGAAGTCGCAGAACGTCTATTGGCTTTTGTAAAACGGCAGAAAATTTTGCAACAGACCGAAGTATTTGATACCGCAATTTAAAAAATATCAGCATTAAAAAACAGCGTACTTAAACGCTGTTTTTTTTCACGGCATGAACCATCCAGACCAGATCACCTAAATGTTCATCCTGTTCATGAGTCGGGTTTTGCTGACGAGGCTCGGCAAAATAACGTTGTGGTTGTTGTACCTCAACCTGGTCAAATCCTGCATCTTGAAAAAAGTGCTGCAGTTCTTGGGGGGATTTAAAATGAAAGGTAAACGCACTGCGAGACATGAATTTAAGTAGACGGCTACTGCTCCAGATAAAGTTCGCCAGTTTATTTTTCACCGGTTCAGGATAAATATCGCTGAGATAGTGAACTGCCGGGAAATACTGCGCATTTTCTGTAATCCCCTGCATCAGAATACCTAACATCTGCTGATCAAAATAATTAATCAGTCCTTCGCTAATGACCACTAAGGGCTGGTTGCGGTCAAACATCTGAAAAATACAGTCCAGTTCTTCACTAAAAATATCGGCAGTCAGGACTTCAGGGGCATACTGATCGATCTGCTGTAAAGCCTGCGTCTTGATCTTGGCCATATCCGGCAGGTCCAGTTCACGATAATTAATCTCGGGGAATTTCTGTCTGAAATTCCAGCTGCGTGGAGATAGTCCGCAGGCAATTTCAAGAACCTGAAGTTGTGGATGTTGCTCAATTAGTTGACACAAATGCTCATCAATCATCTGATGGCGCTGCTTAAGTGTAGTCCGCATGCTACCGCCGACATGGCGTTCTGCCCAGGATTCAAGGGGATGAAGCAGTTTGGCCAGGAACTTGCCTTTGGATGTAGCAAAGGCTGGATGTGAGATTCCCATTTGATACCAGATATAGCCGGTATAGTGCGCCGTAAAAGAAATATGGCGATGTTGCGAAAGTGAGTCTGTCATATTTGTTCTGACCTTATTGTTATTTTTAAGTTGATTGAATAATAGTGTAACCTTTTCATTACTATAATTAAAAAGGAACACCTTGTCGTGTCCCTTTTTCATATTGATTGGATTTAAAAAGTTTTAGCTGGATTGCTGTTTAAATGCCAGTATTTCATCACGGATCTCGCGCCATTCTTCACCCAGATCCAGTTCATCACCAATCTGGATGTTCGGGATGTTGCCGCGCATGCGTTCCAGGCGTTGCTGGTTCGGGAGGGGCAAATCTTCAATTCCTTCTAGTGCAATACATTGTGCTGCACGATCATTGCAGACCAGACCCATATCACAACCAGCTTTAAGGGCGGCCTGAATTCGGGCATCGGCATCACCTGCAACACAGGCAGCCTGCATGCTTAAATCATCCGAGAACAGGACACCGTCAAAGCCGAGCTCTTGACGTAAAACTTTCTGAATCCAGAATTCTGAGAATCCGGCTGGATTGGGATCTACCTGGCTATAGATGACATGAGCCGGCATCAGTGCATCCAGTTGTGATTGTAACTGGATAAAGGTTTGCATATCTTTTTGCTGAATCTCTGCATAGGAGCGCGTATCAATTGCTGCAGCAACATGCGAGTCTGCTTTAACAGAGCCATGACCGGGGAAATGTTTACCAGTTGAAGCCATACCGGCACGTTTCATACCTTTTAGAAATGCGCTGGCGAGTGGAATAATGTCCTGAATATTTTGGGCAAAGCTACGATCACCGATCACATCACTGATGTCATTCAGGTCCAGTACCGGTGCAAAGCTGAAATCAATTCCGACAGCCAGTACTTCAGTCGCCATCAGCCAGCCGCATTTTTCAGCCAGTTCAAGGGCACGCTGTGGATCGCTCGTATAAAGTTCGCCAAATTTCCCCATGGCAGGCAGCAGGGTAAAGCCTTGTCTTAAACGCTGTACACGACCGCCTTCCTGATCCACTGCAATTAAAATATCAGGACGCACCTGACGCATATGATCGGTCAAAGCACGGACTTGGGCGGGAGATTCGATATTGCGACCAAATAAAATCACTCCACCGACTTGCGGCGCACTTAATAGTTCAATATCTTCTTGAGTGAGGGTTGTGCCTGCGATGTCGAGCATCAATGCGCCAATCATATGCGGAATCCGTTTTAGAGTTTTCGGAGAAAACAATACCTGAATTCTGCAATGATTTGCTACACTTTGTCAGCACAGAATATGATAAAACTACACGACATAAACATATTAAGTTGTTTAAGATGCTGAATACGTTAAATTCTGGTCGAAAAGCAACACGGTCACATTGGTCTCTAGGCCAAGGAAGTACGAATTATTTATGAAATTTCAAACTATAGCTTGCGCAGTTGCGATTGCGACAGGTGGATTCTTTTTTACCCATGTAGTGAATGATGCGATTGCGGCCAATAGTAATGAAGTGGTCAGTAAAGCAATTCAGCCATCTCAAGAGCAGGCGCTGGTGTCACGTCAGCTGGCAACCCTGGTTGACCGTCAGCATTATTTAAATATGCGTCTGGATGCTCAGACTTCGCAGCGTATTTTTGATTTCTATATTGATAGTCTTGATCCGGAACACAGTCTGTTTCTGGCCCCAGAAGTTGAAAACTATAAGAAACGCTATGGTGCCAATTTTGGTGCCAATCTGAAAGCCGGCAACTTGTCTGGTCCTTATGAAATGCATGCGCAATATCAACAGCGCTTGCACCAGTTCTACACCTATATGTTGAATGAGCTGAAAAAACCGCAGAATCTGAATCAGCCAAATGTTTATATCGAAACGGATCGTGAGAAAGCGCCATTCTTTAAAACTGAGGCTGAACAGCGTGCGCACTGGTCAAAAATGCTGGTGTCACAGCTGATCAATCTGACCATCAGTAAAGAAGAGGAATTGGCCAAGCAGAAAGCGCTGAAAGCCAATCCGGAATTGGCCAATGGACAAGACCTGACTGGTCCTGAAGATCTAACGCCTGCGCAAACCTTGACCAAGCGTTATACCCGTCAACTGGAACGTCTCAGCCGCGTCAAAAGTGATGATGTGCTCGACAAGACACTGAACGCGATGATGCTGACTTATGATCCCCACAGTAATTACTTCCCGCCTGTGGATGCGATGGAGCTGAATCGTCAGACGACTTTACAGCTGGAAGGCGTCGGCGTATCGATTCGCCCGGAACGCGGCAATGAAGATTACACCAAAATTGAAACCATCGTTGAAGGTGGTCCGGCCAGCAAATCCGGTCAGGTCAAATCAGGGGATCGTATCATTGGTGTGGCCCAAGACGGCGAACAGATGGTCGATGTCATTGGCTGGCCAAGTAATGAAATTGTCGGTCTGATTCGTGGTAAACGTGGCACGAAAGTCACTTTACGCTTACTCGGTGCGGGTGCTGCCATGGGGCAGGCCCGTAATGTGACTATTACCCGTGACGTGATTCAGGAAGAAGATGCCGGTGTGCGTACACGTGTAGTCGACATTCAGCGCGATGGCAAGAAATATCAATATGGTGTGATCGAAATTCCGTCATTCTACCTGAACTATCGCGCACGCCGTGCCGGTACGGATTATCGTTCGGTATCCGAAGATACCAACAAAGCCTTGAAAGAGTTGGCAGCGAAGAATGTTGCCGGGATTATTGTTGATTTACGCAATAACCCGGGTGGTTCACTGGAAGAAGTGGCACGTATGCTAGGGCAAGTAATCAAGTCTGGCCCAGTGGTGCAGATCCGTGATGGCAATGGTAATGTCAGCGTCTTTGAAGATGATGATGGTGGTGCACAAACTTATGCGGGTCCATTGGCAGTGATGGTGAATCTGGCCTCTGCATCGGCCAGTGAAATTTACTCCGCTGCGATTCAGGATTATGAACGCGGGATTGTGATTGGCAGTACTACCACCGGTAAAGGTACAGCACAAGTACAATTGGATAGTCTGGCGCATGGTCAGGCGACATTGACGCAGCGTAAATTCTACCGTGTGACTGGTGGTAGTACCCAGAATAAAGGGGTCGTTCCGGACATTAAACTGGTCGATATTTATAACGAGGAGTTTGGTGAGCGTAAGGCCAAAAATGCCCTGCAGTGGGATACTATTCCAACGGCACCATTTAAACGCGAAGGTGCAGTACAGAAATACGTTCCTGAATTGGCTAAACTTTCTCAGCAACGGGTCACACTGGATTCTCAGTTCAAGTATTTAGAACAGCGTAAAGCCGTGATGAAGAAAGCTGAAGAAGAGAAACGTCAGGTACTGGACTTGCAACAGCGTAAAGCTGAGTTGATTGCCATGGAGCAAAAAACGCTGGACGCAGAAAACACTCGTCGTGCTGCAACAGGTCTGAAACCTTATCCAAACTGGGAAAGTTATCAGGCTTCACTGGATGCCTTGATTGAAACGCGTGCCAAGATGAAGGCCAAAGAACGTCCGGCTCTGCCTGAAGAAGAAGCGTTTGTGATTGAAGCGGCAAATGTGTTACTGGACTATGCCAAATTACAAGCAAAACCCTAAGTTTTAGCCTCATTGGTCGTTGATAAAAATAGCCTGTTTCGACAGGCTATTTTTTTATTTTGCAAATCTGCACGAAAGAACAAATAAAATTTTGCTATGAAGTGCCATCTGTCTAAATAAAAAGAAAAAAATTGTGATGGTGATCGAATAAATGAGCTAAAAAAATGAAGCTAAATATTTGCTTAAATTTGAAACACTTCTAATATATAAGTTGTATTTTATTTTTCTGTTGAGTCTTATTTTTGAGGCAATTCTCAACTTCAAAAGAAAGAAATATAAATTCTAAATTTTAGTTAAGACTGATGTTGTTGCAGACCAATTGGCTTGCATAGATGGTCAGTCTTGAGATTTTACTGAGCTCAAATTTGACCGGGTGAAAATGGAAATATCAGTGCAGAGCATAATAAAAATGATCACCGCTGGGGAACATTTTATATGATTGATATTCAGCATGATATTGGTCTGCTCATCGGGTCCGTTCTTTCTGCATTGGTTGCTTGCTATCTCATCGCACGGATTAAAAAATTTGCTTCAGGCGCTTTACAGCTAAACTTTAAAACCTTCAATTTAATGCTAACCGCCATGCTATTGGGCCTATTCATATGGTTGATCCATTTTATTGGGCTGACAGCAAGTTTTGTGCTGAATAAATATGAGATGGATTTGGGCCTGATGCTCCTGTCTGTTCTGGTGATATGCACTGCATCTATGTTTATCCTCTGGTTAAGTACCAGAAGTACCAGAAGTACCAGAAGTACCTGGTCATTTTTCCGGTCAGTTCTCGTATTAGGTGTGATCGCACTCAGCATCTTTGGCATGCACTCTATTAGCATGATGTCATTCAATTTTACTGCCGCCCATATGCAACAGTCACCGGAATTAGTTCAGGCACATGATCAGCTATTTCTGGCCATGATACTGATGAGTGGATTGCTGCTGGTAACGCTGATTTGTATCATCGTGTCCGAACTGCGTGTGGGATTACGCAACCGTCAGCTTGCATGGGCCAATCAACAAATTGAAAATCAGACCATTCAGGACAATCTGACCAAATTACCTAACCGTTTGTATCTGGCTGAATATGCAAATCTGCTGTTTTCAGGTCAGTCCGAACAGCAGCATGAAATTGCTTTTTTATATATCGATCTGGATCGTTTTAAAGCAGTCAATGATGTGTTTGGCCATCTGGTCGGCGATCAGTTGCTGATTCAATTGACCACGCGGATTCATCTGTTATTAGGCCATCATTCCAAGCTGCTCAGAATTGGTGGGGATGAATTTCTGCTGGTACTGGAAAACACATCTGTCGCCAAAGCTGCAAAAATGTCAGAACAGATTCTTGAACTGATTCAGGAAAGTTTCCTGATTGAAGGCAAGAGTATTCATATCTCGGGCAGTATTGGCATTGCCATGTATCCGGAACACGGCAAGAATTTACAGGATCTGCTGGTCAATGCTGATGCCGCCATGCTGAGTTCCAAGTATCAGGGGCGCAATACCTATTCAGTCTTTAATTATTCTACCGACCAGGATGAAAGCAAGAGCCAGAGTACCCTGATTAATGACCTATATAAAGCCGTGGAAGAGCAGCAGTTTGTGCTGTTTTATCAGCCCAAGTTTCGGACCAAAGACCGTAGCTTGTGTGGGGTAGAGGCATTAATTCGCTGGAACCATCCCCAGTTTGGTTTGCTCGGCCCGAATCTGTTTATCAATGCGGCTGAAAAAACCGGACTGATTATTCAAATGGGCTATTGTGCATTGGAGCTGGCCTGTCAGCAGATTCAAAAATGGCAACAGACACATACTGAATTTTTCCCTATCGCGGTCAATTTGTCTGCAGTACAATTTGAGCATAAGCATTTGTTTAGTACTTTAGAAAAGTTATTTGCACAATATAAAATCAGTCCTCAGCATTTAATGATCGAGATTACTGAATCGACTGCCATGCATCATATTGATGTGAGTATGCGCAGCTTTAAGCGCTTAAGACAAATGGGCATCCGTCTAGCCATTGATGATTTTGGTACAGGGCATTCCAGTTTTCTCTATTTAAAGAATTTCGCCGTAGATGAGTTAAAAATTGACCGGGAATTTATCAAAAATCTGGCAGTCGGCTCCAAAGAGGAAATGATTCTGGAAAGCATTATTCAGCTGGCCATAAAACTGGGCTTGGTGGTGACCGCCGAAGGTGTTGAAACAGAAGCGCAAGCAGAAATTTTAACCCGGCTCGGTTGTGAACAGTTACAAGGCTTTTTGCTGGGCTTGCCGGTAGATGAACAACGACTAGAAAACTTACAATTCCGTTAATAGCGCTCTAATTCATTGAGCGTCAGGATAGACAACATGGCTAACGGAACTCCACCCTGAAACTCTGCTACAATATCGCCAATTTTTTTCATATTGATCGAATTTGATCTCGAATGCTGTGCATTGAGCAGTAGGTGTATTTCATGAGCTTTAAGCAAGAACTGGCGGCACAAGTCGCCCAGCGACGTACGTTCGCTATTATTTCCCACCCCGATGCCGGTAAAACCACCATGACAGAAAAATTGCTGTTATGGGGTCAGGCTATTCAGGTGGCCGGGATGGTAAAAAGCCGTAAATCTGACCGGGCCGCAACATCGGACTGGATGGAAATGGAAAAAGAGCGTGGTATCTCGATTACAACCTCAGTGATGCAGTTCCCTTTCAAAGACAAGATGATCAATCTTCTGGACACCCCGGGACATGAAGACTTCTCGGAAGATACCTACCGTACCCTAACCGCGGTAGACTCGGCGCTGATGGTGATTGATGGTGCAAAAGGTGTCGAAGACCGAACCATTAAATTGATGGAAGTGTGTCGTATGCGCGATACCCCGATCATCTCATTCGTCAACAAAATGGACCGTGAAATCCGTGAACCGCTTGAGCTTCTGGATGAAATCGAAAACGTTCTGAAAATTAAATGTGTTCCGATCACCTGGCCGCTCGGTACTGGCCGTGATTTTGCCGGTGTATTCAATTTAATCGAAGAAAAATTCTACGTGTATAAAGCCGGTTTCGGTTCAGTCATTACCGAGATCGAAGTGCGAGATGGTTATGACTATCCTGATCTTCGTGAGAAAGTGGGTGAACTGGCTTGGGCGGCATTTGAAGAATCGCTGGAACTGGTACAAATGGCCAATGAGCCTTTAGATCGTGAAGAATTCCTGGCCGGTCGTCAAACGCCTGTGTTGTTCGGTACAGCCTTGGGTAACTTTGGTGTCGACCATGTTCTGGATGCCTTCAGTCAATATGCACCATCTCCTAAAGCCCATCCGACCCAAGATCGTGTTGTAGAAGCGGATGAAGAAGGCTTTACCGGTTTTGTCTTCAAGATTCAGGCCAATATGGATCCGAAACACCGTGACCGTATTGCCTTCATGCGGATCTGTTCAGGCAAGTATGAAAAAGGCTTGAAGATGAAGCATGTACGTTTGGATAAAGATGTGCGCATCAGCGATGCCTTAACTTTCCTGGCCGGTGATCGTCAGCATCTGGAAGAAGCTTGGCCGGGTGATATTATTGGTCTGCATAACCATGGCACCATCCAGATTGGCGATACATTTACCTCGGGTGAGAAACTTCAGTTTACCGGTATTCCGCACTTTGCGCCGGAAATGTTCCGTCGTGTCCGCTTGAAGGATCCATTAAAATCCAAGCAGTTGCAAAAAGGTCTGAAAGAACTTTCAGAAGAAGGCGCGACCCAGGTATTCATGCCGCAGAATAACAACGACCTGATCGTGGGTGCGGTGGGTGTGCTACAGTTTGAAGTGGTGGCTTACCGTCTGAAAGAAGAATACAAGGTTGATTGTGTTTACGAACCGGTCAGTATCAACACAGTGCGTTGGGTATCTTGTGATGACGAGAAGAAATTCAACGAATTCAAGAAAAAAGCCCATGACCAGTTGTCTGTCGATGGTGGAGGTCATTTGACTTATCTTGCACCAAGCCGGGTGAATTTACAGCTCATGCAAGAACGTTATCCGGACATCGTGTTCCACAATACGCGTGAACACTAAAATTTCAGGCTTCGCAGCTAAAGTTTAAAAATATCAAACAGCTTCTCCGGAAGCTGTTTTATTTTATGCTACATTTAAGCAATTAATAACTCGATAGATATAGCAAAGAGAATGAAGCTCAGCAAGGAAGTCGTCCTCGGTTCTGTGATTGGTTTAAGTCTTGTCCTGAGTGGCTGTGATCAAAGCGAAAAAGAGCCTGTTAATACTCCGCAAAATGAGAAAATGACCGCAGCTCAGCAGACCGCAGATGTTTTGCCTTATCTGAATATTCAAGAGCAGCCGGCTAAAATTGCCTTGCCATTTTGTGAAAATAAAAACTGTATCAATCTGGATATTCAGACCTTGCATACGGTTGATCCATGGATGAACCAATGGATTGAAAAGCAGCAGGCCAAAGTGATTCAGGATCAAATCGGCTTGAAACAGGACATGAATTTACAGCAGGCGATCAATGCCTATGTAAAAAAATCGGATGCGTGGCAGGCGCAGCTCAATCTGAACAAGGCTTATGAGTTATCGCTATATACCCGTATTCCTTACCAACGCAATCAATATGTATTGATGCAGATTGGGGTCGATACCAAACAGGAAAATGTCAGCGTGCATGAGCGCTATTATTTTTTTGTGGCTGATCGTCGCCAGCAGAAAATGCTGACCCCACTGGATATTATCGATCCTAAGCAACAGTTATTAATGGATCAGATTATTCAGCAAGCCTATGAGACATGGCTCAAAGAAAATGATCAGCAAGTGCAGCAGAAAGCGCCGAAAAAACTGTATTGGGGACAAGCTGACTGGTTTTTTGATCAGGAAGGTATTGGTCTGCATTTTCGCAGCCATGAAATTAGCAAAGACGCCAAACAACTGGATATTTATTTAACAAAACAACAAACACAACAGGTCTTGAAAGCTGATATCTATCAGCATATGTTTTAAAGCTCATGATCCTGCAAGCGTACAGGTTCCAAAAAGGTGAATGAATGCCAAAATACAAGAATATCTTTTGTCTATCCATCCTGGCATCAGCGATCTTGCTGAGTGCCTGTCAGCCGAAGAGTAATGAGCCGGAAGAATCAAGTGCTTCCGAGGTGCTACAAGCCGAAGCTGAAGCACTTAAACTCAGCGGCGATACCGAAAAGCTCAAGCTGGCGATTCCAGAATGTGAAGACAAAAGCTGTCCGGAAATTTCGATCGAACGTCTGAACAGTAATCAGAGCTTTATTGATGAATGGATCGACCAGCAGATTCTGCAACAGTTGAAAAATATCCTGTCTCTTGATGCGATTGAACCGGCAAAAGTGAGCGCTGCCAGCGAAGCAGACGTTGCCGCCTCTGAACCCAAAGCTGCTTTAGCAACAGTGGTGACACCAAAACAGCAGCTTGAGCAGCAAACTCAACCTTATATGCAGACTTTCTTGAATCTGGATAAAGAGCTCAAGGCCCTGAGTGCCAGTCATAGTATTAGCCTGATGATTAAGCCCAAGATTCTGCATTCGGGTGATCCTCTAGCGACAGTAGTTTTGAACAGCAGTTATTATCTGGGAGGCGCACACGGGGCATCTGCACAGACTTATTATAATTTTGATCTGGAACAGAAAAAGCTGATCAAGCTGGATGACATTATTGCGGTCAAACAGAAAGCCCAACTGGAAGCGCGTGCTTATGATGCGTTTAAAACCTGGGTGGTAGAGTCCAAGCTGGCCAAAGATGTCGCCGAATATGAACAGGCCTGGAAGTTCAAACTCACCGATAATTTCTATCTGGCTCAACAAGGTCTGGTCTTGCAATATGCCGAATATGAAATTGGGCCATATGTGGTTGGCTTGCCACGTTTAATGATTCCTTATGAGCAGCTACAAGGTGTACTAAAACCCGAATATCTGCCTCAAACTGAAAAAGCTGCCTCTGAGGCACAGCCAGCACCTGTTGCAAAAGCCAAATGACCTTAAAATTGTTTGATACGCATACCCATTTTGATGTTCCCGATTTTGATCCTGATCGGGAACAGTTGGCGTATGCGGCCAAAGCGGCAGGTGTCGAGCATCTGGTTTTAATTGGTTTTTTGCAAAACCGTTTTGCTGATCTGTTAGGAACTCACGACTTTATCAATGACCTGGAAAATGCACCGCAAAGTCATTTAGCACCGGGCTTGCATCCATTTTATATTGAACAGCATCAGACTGATCATTTACAGGAGCTGGAACAGCTGCTTAAAAATGAGCACTGTATTGCCATTGGTGAAATCGGACTGGATACCTTTTTTAAACAGCACAAACAGGCTGAAATTTTCCAGAAACAAAAAGATTTTTTTGCTGCACAGCTTGAACTGGCACAGCAATTCGATAAGCCGGTTTTGCTGCATATCCGTAAATCCCATGCGGAGGTTTTGCAGATTTTAAAACAGCAGCAGTTTAAACAGGGCGGCATTGCGCATGCCTTTGGTGGTGGGGTTGAGGAAGCCAAAGCCTTTATCAAACTGGGATTCAAACTGGGCATCACCGGGCAAATCACCAATCCAAATGCCAAAAAACTGCATCAAGTGGTGCAGTATGTCGGACCGGAACATCTGGTAGTAGAAACTGACTGTCCGGATATGACACCACTCTGTTGTCAAAGCTCGACCGAGCAACGTACCCGAAATACACCTGCAAATTTACCTTATGTGCTGCAAGGACTGGCAAAGAGTCTACATATGCACAAAGAGGAACTGGCTGAACAGCTCTGGCAAAATACTCATCAGGCCCTGCATCTGGCCATTTAAGTTAACGCTCTTAACTCGGTCTTAAATTCCCAGTTCATCATAAATAGAAAAAAAGGTGCATTATGCAATTTCTAAAATGCTCCAGACTTGGCATCATGCCATATACATTTTTTTAGGTGAGATTCACATGGCACAAGGACTTTTGGCGGGTAAGCGCTTCTTGATCGCGGGCATTGCGAGTAAATTATCGATTGCTTTTGGTATTGCTCAAGCATTGCATCGTGAAGGTGCTGAATTGGCTTTTACTTATCCAAATGAAAAGCTGAAAAAGCGGGTAGATGACTTTGCTGAACAGTTTGGTTCGAAACTGGTTTTTCCTTGTGATGTGGCAGTAGATGCTGAAATTGACTATGCATTTGCTGAACTGGCTAAACACTGGGATGGTCTGGACGGCGTAGTGCATTCTATCGGTTTTGCACCGGCACATACGCTAGATGGTGACTTCACCGAGATCACGGATCGTGAAGGCTTTAATATTGCACATGACATCAGTGCTTATAGCTTTATTGCAATGGCACGTGCGGCAAAACCTTTGCTGCAAGTCCGTCAAGGCTGTTTGCTGACATTGACCTATCAAGGTTCTGAGCGTGTAATGCCAAACTATAACGTGATGGGTATGGCCAAAGCCTCTTTAGAAGCAGGCGTACGTTATTTGGCGTCTAGCTTGGGTCAGGAAGGTATTCGTGTGAACGCGATCTCTGCGGGTCCAATCCGTACCTTGGCAGCTTCAGGTATTAAATCATTCCGTAAAATGCTTGACCTGAATGAGAAAGTTGCTCCATTAAAACGTAATGTGACGATTGAAGATGTCGGTAATGCTGCATTGTTCCTGTGCTCGCCATGGGCTAACGGGATTACTGGTGAAATCCTGTATGTTGATGCTGGTTTTAATACTGTTGGTATGAGCGCTGATTTGATGGCGGATGCGGAATAAATCCTATAAGTCCTCTCTCCCTCAGGGAAAGAGTTAGAGAGAGGGGAATGACTTCTTCCTCTGAGTGAGGAAATGATTAAAATCCCCCTCATTCCCCCTTTGATAAAGGGGGAGGCCACTCAAGGCAATAAAAAAGACCGCATAAGCGGTCTTTTTTAGATTTGAAGGATAGCGATTAAGCTTGACCATCCACAGCAGCGGCTTGCGCACGTTGCATATTGGCTTCAAATTCAGCATCGAAGTTGATTGGTGTAAGTAGCAACTGTGGGAAGCTGCCTTTAGTCACCATATCATTCACTGCTTCACGTAGGAACGGGAACAGGATGTTCGGACAGTATGCACCCAGGATATATGGAAGACGCTCTTCTTCAACGCCATCCACCAGGAAAATACCGGCTTGAGTCACATCAACGATAAACGCGGTATCACCTTCGTTGGTTGCTTGAACCACGACTTTCAAAGCTACTTCAAAATGAGTTTCATCAATTTTTTCTGCAGAAGAAGAAAGATTGATGTTTAACTCAGGTTGCCATTGCTTGGTAAAAACTTGCGCCCCAGGAACTTCAAAAGAAATATCTTTGGTGTAAATACGCTCTAATGCCAATTGTGGTTGAGCTTGTTGTTCTTCACTCATTTTTTGATCCTTAATATGAAGTGATAATTTTAGTAAGGTTAAGCCAGCAATTCATCAAGTTTGCCTTCACGCTCTAAAGCATAAAGTTGGTCAAAACCACCGATGAACTGATCATTAATAAAAATTTGTGGCACGGTACGGTGATTGGTACGCTGCATCAATTCAAGACGTACTTCAGGCGCTTCTTGAGACAAGTTAATCTCTTTATATGCCACACCCTTACGTTCCAGTAGCTGTTTTGCACGCACGCAATAAGGACACACTGTCGTCGAGTAAATAGTAACTTCAGCCATGATCAATCTCCTGTTCGTGGATTATTTGCTTTTCACCAAAGGTAAACCTTGAGCTTTCCAGTTGCTGACGCCGCCATCAAGACGGTAGGCATCGGCATGACCAACCTGCTGTAATGCAGTACCAGCCACCTGTCCAAGGTTACAAATGAACACCAAAGGGCGATCAGATGCTTTCAGCTCTTCAACATGTTTTGTAATCTGGCTATATGGAATATTACGGCTGCCGCTGATATGACCTTCACGGAAGTCTTTGGCATCACGTAAATCAATCAGCATGGCATTTTTTGCTTTGACTAAAATTCCCAGCGATTGCGGAGAAATTTTGCGACCGTTACGTTGACCTTCGATAATGAAGAACAAAACCACTAATACCGCGAGTGTTCCAAATAAGAAGGGGTGATTCCCCATAAACTCGAACCAACGTTCCACAATTCACCTAATTACAATTTTAAAATTGCCAAGAGTATAGCTCATAAATATGGTGATCAAAATCACCGCTTCAAGGGCCAAGGGTTAAGAAAATTAATTTTTTTGCTGTGCTTCAGTGATTTCGTCGATTAAACGTAAATAGCTGTCCAGTCGGCGCGGTAAAATTTCACCTGCGGCAGCAGCCTGACGCAAAGCACATTGTTTTTCATGCTTATGGGTACAGTTACGGAACTGACAATGGCCGAGCAGGTTTTCAATTTCAGGAAAGCCGCTTTGTACCTTATCTAAAGTCAGATGCCACAGGCCAAATTCACGAATTCCCGGAGAGTCAATCAGGGCGGCACCTTCACCAAAACCGATCAAGCGCGTTGATGTCGTAGTGTGCTGACCAAGTGCCGAGTTTTCCGAAATAATATTGGTTTTCTGTGCGGCATCCGGCACGATCGCATTAATCAGCGTGCTTTTACCCACACCAGATTGACCGACGAAAGCCACCGTTTCATTTTCCAGACGATTAGACAGTG
Organism: Acinetobacter sp. L-24; assembly: GCF_056857555.1. The sequence continues at coordinate 149,803 of NZ_JBSXNI010000047.1, forward strand.
CAGTCAGGTCGCCATCGGATTGGGTCTGCATCACTTCATAACCGAGATCTTGATATTCTTGCAGCAGAGTCAGAATCGGATCGTTTTCTTTTAACAAATCGGCTTTATTCATCACCAGCAATGCAGGAATATCGGCATCGGCACAGGCCACCAGATAACGGTCGATCAGGCCCGGCGCTGGCTCAGGCAATGGTGCAAACACGATCACAATCAGTGAAATGTTGGCCGCTACCGGTTTAACCTTGTGATAGCGGTCGGGGCGTGTCAATAAGGATTTTCGGGGATGAATCGCGGTGATAATTCCTAAACCGGTATTCGGATCGGCTTGCCATTTGACCCGGTCACCCGTGACCAATAAATCCAGATTGGTTCGAGTATGACAGCGCCAGACGCTGTCCAGTTCAATCTCTTTCCAGAAAGGTTCAGGCTCACCATCGGCGACCACAGGTTTTTCAGGGTGAATGTCAGGGCGAGACAAAGCTTGCACTTCAAGTTGGCGGCCATAATGTTGCACCACTAAACCTTCAAGATCACTGGAGGTATCGAGATCTTCTTGACGTGTTTTCTGTTGTTTCTGAATGCGGCGCTGTTGTTGCTCTGTCAGACGACGCTTACGTATTAAGGCCATTCATATCCTAAAAAAACCGGGTAAATCAGATGGCAAAAATAGCATGAAGCAGCCCCCGAATGACACCCAAGATGTAATTAATTTGCTACTATAGTTGTTTTTAAACCCAATAAGATTGCACATTTATGAGCAGCACCGCTGATACCCGCCTGATTTGGATTGACCTTGAAATGACAGGTCTAGACACAGACAATGATCAAATTATTGAAATTGCAACAATTGTAACCGATGACAATTTGAATATTTTGGCAGAAGGTCCTGTGCTTGCGGTACATCAGCCTACACGTCTGTTAAATGCCATGGATGAGTGGAACACTCGCCAGCATGGCCAGTCTGGTCTGATTGAACGTGTACGTCGCAGTAAACTGACCGCTCAGGATGCCGAACAGCAAACTATTGAATTCCTGAAAAAATGGGTCAATCCAAAATCTTCACCGATGTGTGGTAACTCGATCTGTCAGGATCGCCGTTTCTTGCACCGCCTGATGCCTGAACTGGAGCAGTATTTCCATTACCGTAATCTGGATGTATCTTCAGTGAAAGAACTGGCCAAACGCTGGCGCCCGGAAATCATGAGCGGTCTCAAGAAAAATGCCTCGCATCTGGCGATGGATGACATTCGTGATTCGATTGCGGAATTGAAATACTATCGTGAATATTTTTTCATCATGAATAAAGATTAATTCCGATAGATGAAAAAGAGGCGAAAGCCTCTTTTTTTATTTTACTGAACTGGATTTTTTCTAGTGTAAAACTGCTCCATGCTTTCAAAGCCTACCCACAAGAGTAATAACACAATCAGATGATTCTGTGTTTCATAACGATCGAAAATAACTAAGCCAAATAATCCTAAAGTCATTAAACGAATGAGAATGCTGAGATAATAATTTTTGTTCTTTTGGCTGATCAGAACATAAAAATAAAGCCCGATACAAACAATGTTCAAACCCAAAAGGGTGTTAAATAGCATGACATTCCACTCCTTTTGGCCAAATGACATAGAATTAATTTGTTGATATTTTAATCAATCGCGAGTCGGTTGTCGCTCTCATCCAATCTGAATGTCATTTAAATCGATCAAAAATTTAGTGGCGGTAAAGAAAAGCGGATTTTGCTAAAATGATCCGGTATTTTTATTGCTATAGATGACCTATGACTGACCTGCTTCAAGATGATGAATATGACCGCCGTTTTGCTGGTGTTGCCAAAATTTATGGAGAAGACAGCTTTAACCATTATGAAAAAAGTCATGTGATGGTGATTGGTATCGGTGGTGTCGGTTCATGGGCGGTAGAAGCACTGGCACGTAGCGGTGTGGGCGAGCTGACCTTGGTCGATATGGATGTGGTGGCCGCGTCTAATATTAACCGTCAATTGCCTGCCATGAGTACGACATTAGGTCACGAAAAAATTGAAGTTATGGCCGAGCGTTGCCGTGCAATTAATCCACGGATTAAAATCAATCTAATTGATGATTATCTGACGCCTGAGAATATCAAAGAAATTTTAGCTCCGACACCGGATCTGATTTTAGATTGCATCGATGATGTCAAAGCCAAATTTGCCCTGATGCTACATTGTCGCTTTAACAAGATTCCTTTAATTGTATCGGGCGGGGCAGGTGGCAAACTGGATCCACTGAAAATTCGTGTTGCAGATTTATCTAAAACCGAACAGGACCCGATGCTGGCCAAATTGCGTGCCCAGTTACGTGCTAAAGGCATCTGTAAAAAGCCCAAAGAAAAATTCGGCATTACCTGTGTCTATTCAATTGATAATCCATTCTCCAGTGCCGATGTCTGCGCCAGTGCCGGCTTGCGCTGTGGGGGGTATGGCTCTGCCGTGGTGGTGACTTCGAGCTTTGCCATGGTTGCCGTGGCAGAAGGTTTGAAAAAGCTCGATAGTAAAAGAGCAAAAGCCTGATTTAAAAAATAAAAAGCACAATCTATGTGCTTTTTTTAAACTGGCGTTTAGAATGAAAGGATTCATTCGCAGAACAAAAATAATGTTTTGGAGCAGCTATGTGGTTCTTGCTGGTACTGATTTTGGGGATAGGGGCGTTAGCGATCTGGATGTGGAAACGTCCCGATCCGGTGAAACGTGATCAGGCGAAGGCTGTACAACATGATTTATGGATTGAGCAGATTGATGCTCAACTGAAACATGCAGCACGTTTGAGTTCAGATCCAGAACATCCGAATTATGAACGTGCCTATCAGATTTATCAGGGGCTGGCCCAGCAACAGGAAATTCCACAAGCTTATGTAGGCATGGGCCTGATGCATCTGCAAGGTCTGGGACATGAGCAGAATACCGAAAAGGCGATTAGTTATCTAGAAAAAGCCTTTCGTCTGGGCAGTGATGATGCAGCCTATCATTTGGGGCAGATTCATGAAGGGGAGGCGTATCAACAGGCTGACCCGGAAAAAGCTTTGTATTGGTACCGACATGCGGTAGCACGTGGCAATCTGGATGCCCAGTACCGCATCACTGAACTTTCTTCGACCGAAGACCATCAAAATGAGACCGCTGCAGAGACACAGCGTCTGGCCTTGTTAATACAAAATGCCGGGCAGGGTCATGCCAATTCGCAGTATCAGCTGGCTCAATATTATTTAACAGATTCAGCGACCCAGGATTTAGTGCAAGGAATTCATTATCTGTTTCTGGCGGCGCAACAAGATCATTTGGCTGCCAATCAGCAGATTGCGAACTCTTATGCGCGTGGCCAGATTCTGCCTCAAGACCTGAAGCAATCGCTGCAATTTATTAAACGCTGTATCAGTCTCGGTGACCAGAAAGGTCTCTATGATTATTATGCCGGTGTGCTACAGGGCCGTATCGATACCGACCAGCGTCAGCGCGTGTTCCAGCATTTATTACAGCAGTCCAAAGAACACGCCGATGCACACGCTAAGACCTTAATCGGGCTGGCCTATTTTCATGGCTGGTATGTTGATAAAAATGAAACCATGGCATTTCGTTACTGGGCGGAAGCGGCCAACAGTCAGCATGCACCTGCCTTATGTATGATTGCTGCGCTGTATTTTGAACAGCACCTGGTGGCCAACGAACCGCAAAAAGCATTTGAGTTATATCAGGCTGCCTATCAGCTTAGTCCTGACGATGTGTCTGCACGGATGGGGCTGGCACTGTGTTATTTAAATGGTGTCGGTACAGTAAAAGACATTGCCAAAGCCACACAAATGATTCAGAACGCGGCACAGCAGTATTGGCAGATTGAAGCTCAATCTGAAGCGGATTTAATTTATAGCGTTGGCCGGTTTTATAGTCTGGTTGAATACCCTTTACCGACACGCGACAAAGCTATCCAGTACCTGAATCAGGCGGTTGCAAAAGGTTCGAAAGAGGCGGCATGGTTCCTGTACCAAGCTCTGTCAGGCATTTATCCTGTGTTTATCAATAATGCAGAGCTGGCCAATCGCTATCTGCATCAGGCTGCGCAATTGGGTCATGCCCAGGCACAAGCAGAATTGGGCTTGAAGTATCTTCAAGGGCAACAGATTGCGCAGGATATTGCCTTAGGCTTGAGCTATCTGCAAAAAGCAGCCGCTCAGCAGAATGGTGTGGCGCTAAATGCTCTGGGTGAATCCTATGAGCAAGGTCAAGGTGTTGAGAGTAATATTGAGCAAGCCGTACAGTATTATCAGCAGGCGGCAGCGCAGGTGAATGCAGATGCCTATAGTCATCTTGGACGTTTATATACCAAAGGCATTGGCGTGGCGCGTGATATCGGGATTGCACGGGACTGGCTGGAAAAAGGCAGTTTGCTCGGACATGAGCGATCGATTGAATTATTGAAAAATGTGAATGCATATTTGCAAATGAAATAAACTGACCCAAATAATATGAACTAAAAAACCGCTGTCTGTCAGCGGTTTTTTATGGATTAAGCTTTGTTAAGGCAATTCACGGATAGGACTACCACCTAATGCCTGCATTAAAGTCACATAGGCATTGTATTGGTTCTGTCGGGTTTGCACCAAGGACAGCCGTGCATTGCGCGTGGTTTCCTGCGCATCCAGCAGGTTTTTCAAGGCCACTGCACCATTACGATAACGCACTTCAGTCAAGCGTTCAGTTCTTTCTGCCAACTCTACATTCCGTTGCTGCAAAGTCACCTGCTTAGTGAGCTCAGTACGATTCGACAAGGCATTTTCCACATCGGAAAAGGCTTCGTACATGGTCTGGCGATATTGCATAATCGCTTTTTCATATTCCAGCTCATTGACTTGCAGATCACGTTTCATGTCATTCCATTGCAGGAAAGGCAAAGTCAGACCGGCACCTAAAGTTGCAACCGGATTTTTTAGGGCATTCGAGAGGGATGTACTGCTGCCAATACCGGTGGTCAGATTACCGGTCAAACTAATGGATGGATAGTAGCTGGCTTTGTTGGCATCTTTATTGGCCAGTGCCTTACGCAAGCGCAGTTCAGTCGCTCGAAGGTCAGGACGACGTGACAATAAACTTGCCGGTAAGTCGGCCTGAATACTCGGCAATTGAATATTCGGTAAACGACTTGGCTCTTGAATCGCGAGCTGTTGTACCGGCATATGCAGCAATACCGCGAGTCCGGTACGTGTTTCCACACGTTGTTGTTCAATCTGGCTTAAGGTTGCCTGTTGGCTTTGAATCGCCTGTTCCGCCTGGGTTAAATCCAGACCAGATACTGCGCCGGCACGATATTGCACTCGCACCAGATCATAGGTTTTTTGCGCGGTCGCCAGATTTTGCTGTACCACGCTATAACGTTCATTCAGATAAGCCAGTTGCCAATAGAGTTGTGCCGTGGTGCCAATCAGGCTTTGTGCGGTTGCCTGCAAGTCTTCTTCAGAGGCCAGTGCTTCCCAGCGTGCCGCTTCAGTCTGATTGGCCAGTTTACCAAACAGGTCCAGCTCATAGCTTAAGTCCGGATAACCCAGTGAAAGACCCGTCGAAGAATCGCCGCCACCATCTAGGCTAAAACGATGGCCCGTTGAAATTCTTGCATCACCGACGCGAACGCCTTGCTGACTTTGAGCTTGTCTGGCTTGAATACGGGCCTGTTGTAAACTGATGCCAGCCACTGCTAGGTCGGTATTCTGCGCCAATACTTCATTCACCAAATTATTTAATTGCGGATCTTTAAATAAGGTCCACCATTGATCTGCCAAAATATCGGCATGAATCTGCTGACTAAGCACCTTATTGTTTTGAAAGCTACCCGGCATATTGATCGCAGGCTGTTCATAGGGGGTTTTCACCACTGCGGCACAACCGACCAGCGAGCTTCCCAGCAACAGGGCACTGGCAAGCTTGGTTAAATTCATTTGCATATCAGATTCCTTATTCGCGAGAGAGCGCATCGACTGGATTCAGACGAGCAGCGTTACGTGCCGGGATAAAGCCAAACACAATCCCGATCAGGCTTGAGCAGACAAAGGCCGCTACAATCGAAGTGGTTGAATACGCCATCTGGAAAGTACCGCCGGCAAAGTGGGTAATTAATTGGCCAATCCCGAGGGAAAGCAGCACACCCAAAATACCACCCAAGATACAGACCAGAACGGCTTCAATCAGGAATTGCTGCAAAATATCACTTTGACGTGCACCCACCGCCATACGCACGCCGATTTCCTGGGTACGTTCAGTCACTGACACCAGCATGATATTCATTACCCCAATCCCGCCGACCACCAGTGAAATTACCGCAATCGCTGAAATCAAAAGGGTCATGGTGGCTGTGGTTTGCTGAATGGTTTCACGGATACTGTCGGCATTCTGGGTAAACACATCCTGCGCGCCATGTCGCTGTACCAGCAAATTCAAAATCGCATTTTCAGCCGCCGCACTTGGGTATTCATCCTTAATCCGCACAATGATGCTACGCACATTGGATTGCCCCAGCATACGGCTCATGACGGTGGAATACGGCAGATAGACATTCAGGCTGTCATTATTGCCCATCATGCCTTTTTGCGCGTCAATCACCCCGATAATCCGGCTCGGTACGCTCCCGAGTAAAATCACCTGACCCACCGGATTGGTGCCATCCTTAAAGAAGGTATTTTTGGTATTGGTGTCAATGACGACATCTTGCGCCTGTTGCATGACGCTACTGCGGTCAAAAGGCTGACCGGACTGGAAAGTCATGCCACGTACATAGAAGAAATCTTCACTAACGCCGTTGACCGTAGTTGATGCTTCAATTTCTTTATAACGGCCGGTGACACTGCTATTCACCGATGGGCTAACGCCATCGACATAAGGCTGTTCAGCCAGCGCATCGGCATCGGCCGGAATCAGGGTTTTGGACTGTGAAGATCTGGAATTATCCCCAAAGCCTCGACCCTGAAATACGGTAATGGTATTGGTACCCAGACTGCTGATATTTTCCAGAATCTGCTTTTGTGAGCCATTGCCTAGTGCCACCACCGAGACCACCGAAGCGATCCCGATAATGATTCCGAGCATGGTCAGGAAAGTCCGCATGCGATGCGCATTCATGGCCAGCAATGCCATACGGAAGGCTTCACCCAGACGGTCAACTGCAGAACGCCATGAAGAAATCTTCTTTTGTTCACTGCGGATCAGCGGCTGTTTTTCCAGATGCTCTTCGACTTCAGGAACATTGGGCTGGTCGGAAATGATATTACCGTCTGAAATCTCGATAATTCGTGTCGCATTTTTCGCTACATTATGATCATGCGTGACCAGAATGATGGTATGACCTTTGGCATTCAGTTCACGCAAAATACGCATCACTTCAATACCGCTGTTCTTGTCCAATGCACCTGTCGGTTCATCGGCCAGAATCACGTCACCGCCATTCATCAGCGCACGGGCAATCGAAACCCGTTGCTGCTGACCACCAGAGAGCTGGCTCGGACGGTTCTGGGTTTTTTCACCCAGACCCAGATCAGTCAGAATCTTGACTGCTCGTTCATGCCGTTCAGATGAATCTGCACCGGCATAAATCGCAGGAACTTCGACATTGCCTGCTGCGTTTAAATCACCCAATAAATGATAACGCTGGAAAATAAAGCCGAAATATTCACGGCGTAATTGTGCCAGTTCATCCGCTTCCAGTTCGCGGGTTTCACGGCCTTTAACCTTATAGCTACCGGTAGTTGGTTTGTCCAGACAACCCAGAATGTTCATCAGGGTCGATTTACCGGAACCGGACTGGCCGACAATCGCTACCAGTTCACCCGGATAAATCTCCAGATTCACCCCTTTTAAAATCTGGACCGTGCTTTCACCCGCAGGGAATTCACGAACCAGATTTTTCACCTCGAGGAGAGGCTGTTGTTGTGAATTCATGCTTACATTCTCATTGGGCCACGGCTATTGCCACCGCGTTTTGCTGCATCATTGGAGGTGTCAGAACCATCGGCAATCACCACCTGATCACCACGTTTTAAACCTTTCAGCACTTGCGCAGTCGCACGGTTATTCAAGCCGATTAATACAGGGGTTGGTTTCGCAGTACCATCGGCTTGCAAGACACGAACCATGCCACGTTGTGCTTTACCTTGCTCAATCAATGCAAGTTCTGCTTCAGACAGGTTTAGATGCGCTGGACGTTCACCGGCAGGGCGATTGCCTTGAGTCGATTCAGCTTCAGGACGTGATGCCGGACTGCCTTCACCGCGAGAACCCTCACCACGCGCTTCACCACGATTGGCACGTGGCGGACGGTTTGAACCTTGAATGGCCGCAGCAGGAATGGTCAGCACATTTTTGGCTTCATCCAGTACGATATAAACTTGTGCAGTCATATCAATACGTAATTTTCCATCTTCATTCGGTACATCGAACAATGCGTTGTAATACACCGCAGAACTTGACGATGAGCTTGAGGTATTGCTATCGGTATTAATTGAATTGGGTGCAGGCTCAACCTGACGTAGTTTGGCGTAAATCTTTTTCTCGTTATTGCCTAACGTAGTGAAATAAACCGTCTGACCTTCTTCAACTTTCATGACATCCGCTTCAGAAATTTCAGCTTTAATGGTCATGGTGTCGAGTTTGGCCAGTTTAACAATGGTCGGCGCACTCTGGTTGGCATTCACGGTTTGACCTTCTTCAGTCACAATCGCCACAATCGTGCCATCCATCGGGGCTACAATCTGGGTATAGCCAAGATCTTCTTTGGCAGTCGCCAGCGTCAAACGCGACTGTTCAATCTGTGCATTGATAGCGGTGATATCCGCTTGCGCCGTTTTATAGTTCGCAAATGCCGATTCCAGCTCTGAGCGAGAAGTGGCATCCTGTGCATACATGGCTTTCTGACGGTTGTATTCAGCTTCAACTTTGGCCAAATTCGCCTGTCTTACTGCAAGTTGTGCCATCTGATTTTTAATGCTGGCTTCAGCGGTTTTTAAATCATTTTCCTGACGAACGGAGTCAATCCGCGCAATCAGCTGACCTTGCTTGACCTGATCGCCCAGTTCTACATACATTTTTCTGACCTGACCCGAAACCTGCGCCCCCACGCTGACCATCTTGGTCGCTTCCAGAATACCAGTCGCCAGTACAGAGCTTTCGATATCGCCTTGGGTGACTTCAGCCGTAATATATTGCGGAGGCTGTTCTTTGGGTTTGAGGAAGTACCACCCCGCAGCGATGAGCGCAATGGCAATCACGGCAGCCATAATCAATTTCGTCGGTTTTATTTTTGGCATGATCAATATCGGTTCAAAATCAGAGAATTGTGAACGATTATAAAAGCGAAATTAGGATAAATCGTGTATTTTTTTAAACTAATAGGAATGATTATTATTTTATTTTTCGAATTTTGACAAAGACTTAGTGAAATAGGGGCTTGCCACAGATACTGGAAATCGCCTGTAGTACCAAATGCTCCGGATTTTCATGTCCGAGTCCTTTAATTGAGGCATCAATTCTTAATAATAACCCCGGCCAGGCCAGAAAAGTCTGTGGGCTGAGACGGCGCAAGGCTTGTTGATATAACCCGACTTTGGTTTTCCAGATCCCGATTTGCAAGGCATTTTGCGGTTGTTCAAACAGCTGCATCAACAGACGCATTTCCTTGCTGAGACTCCATAAAATCAGGCTCATCGGTTCACCTGAAACGACTAGATACTGAAAAATTTTGATCGACTGGGAAAGATTACCTTGTAGCAGGGCATCGCTCAAATCATAGGTGCTATAACGTGACTGATCTTGTAAACATGCATATAAATGATCAACCTGAATGATATCGACTTCAGCAAAGGTATCGCTAACCCGCATCAGGCTGTTCTTTGCTGCAAGCAGGTTGTGCTCATGATGTTGTTCCAGCCATTGCCAGGCATCATTGGCTAAACGAATGCCGAGTTTTTCAGCTTCAATACCCAGAATCTGCTGCCGGTCTTTTGGATAATTGGCCACCAGCGAAACATTCACACCATTGGCATCAATCAGCTGAAAGAAACTGGATTTCAGGCTATTACTATCCTGTTTGGGCATCACCACCAACAGCAGGTTTTGTTCATTATGCTGCAAATAGTTTTTCAGTAACTTGATTGCGCTGGCATCCGGTTTGATATTGCCATGTACTTCAATCGCCAACTGGGTTGAAAACAGCGACAAGCTGTTCAAGGCATTAAAGACGGTTTTCCAGTCGGCGACCGAACTAATGTCATAGCGTTGACGTTCAATGTCCTGCTTTTGCCAGCTGGCCCGAAAGGCATCAATTAAATTCTGTTCCAGCAAAGGCTCTTGACCATGCAAGACCCAAGCACCGCGAGCTTCATCGACACGTTTCAGGGCTTGCAGATAATCAAGTTTCATAAAGAGGTCTTATTGAGCAGGTTGCGCTGAGGTATTTTGTTTGGCTAAGGGTAAGCGGTTCGATGAAATCTGACGCGCGATCTGCTGCGCCACATCATCAATAATGACCTGATTCAGATATTTTTGTTCTTGGTCATCAGTGTTAACGGTTTCAATATCATACTGATACGTACGTGTTGCCACGACAGTCCGTGGTTCAGTGATCGGATTGCCTTGTGCATCTTCAATCCGGAAAGTCACGTTTAAACGTAATAAGGTTTCAACCAGTTTACCGTTTAGTTCCAGACGACGAGGGGTGTAATCCAGGACACGTAACACATAAGCATTAGGTGCATTACTTAGCTGTACGCCTGCAGCACCGAGGTAAACTGCCAGTTTCTCTTGCAGTTCTTCAGTATTGGGCGGTAAAGACAGGCTCATGACAGAGTAAGCAACAGGTGCGGAGCTCGGATTGGTTCCTTTCAGATGAAAACCACAGCCGACTAAGCCTGCACTCAGACCACAAGTTAAAACAATTGCTGCTAAACGTTTGCCCAAATGCATGTGTTGCCCTCTATGCTTCCCGAAAGGGAATATTTGAAATCCTGAACTGGATTGTAAAGTCAAAGCCCGTTGGCTGGCAACGGGCTTTGTTTGGGAATTTTGAAATCCTTCATAAAGTTCCTTCTCCCTTTGGGAGAAGGTTAGGATGAGGGTTTATATATTTACCTCTCCCTAACCCTCTCCTGAAAGGAGAGGGAATGTAAGGACTTAAACCACCAAATTCACTAATTTATTCGGTACCACAATTTCTTTCTTGGTTGGGCCAGTCAAGAATTGTTGAACTTCAGGCAATGCTTTGGCTTGAGCCAAAATATCATCTTTAGAAGCATCGACTGATACTTCTAACTTACCACGGAGTTTACCGTTGACTTGAACCACAATCGTTTGTGTATTACGTGTCAGCGCAGATTCATCTACCGCAGGGAATAAAGTTGAATTCAATTCAATGCCAAATTCGGCCAATAAAGTCTGGCTTAAATGCGGTGCAAATGGTGCAAGTAAAGTTAACAGCGTGGTAATCGATTCACGTGCAACCGCCACGTCATTGTCATCTTGGGCTTCAAATTTGTTGTTCGCGTTTAGAAGTTCCATCAATGCAGCAATGGCAGTGTTAAATGCATGACGACGTTCGATGTCATCACCGACTTTCTGGATGGTTTCGTGAGTTTTACGACGTAGGTCTTGCGCGGCCGTTGAAAGAGCAGTTTTGTCGATGCTGGCAGCAGTATTCGCTTTTTCAAGGAAACCTGTTGCTAAACGCCATACACGTTTCAGGAAGCGGTTTGCACCCTCAACACCGGCATCAGACCATTCCAGTGATTGATCTGGTGGTGCTGCGAACATCATGAACACGCGTGCCGTATCTGCGCCGTACTGGTCAATAATCGATTGCGGGTCGATACCGTTATTTTTCGATTTCGACATTTTTTCCTGACCGCCAACCACAACTTCTTGGCCATCTTCTTTATATTTGGCAGAAAGCACACGGCCTTTTTCGTCTTTTTCAAGTTCGATATCTGCCGGGTTAAACCAGGTTTTCTTGCCAGATTCAGCCTCACGATAGAAGGTATCTGCAAGCACCATCCCTTGCGTTAACAAGTTAGTGAATGGTTCATTGCCTTGTACCACGCCTTCATCACGCATCAATTTGTGGAAGAAGCGTGCATAAAGCAAATGCAGAATCGCGTGTTCAACACCACCGATGTATTGGTTGACAGGTAACCAAGTTTGACCCGCTTCAGGTTTTACCATGCCATCAGTAAAGTCTGGAGATGCATAACGTGCATAGTACCAAGATGATTCCACGAAGGTATCTAGCGTATCTGTTTCACGACGAGCATCGCCACCACAGCTTGGGCATGACGTTTCGTAGAATTCAGGCATTTTGTTCAACGGGTTACCTGAACCATCTGGAACAACGTCAGTCGGAAGAACCACAGGAAGCTGCTCTTCAGGTACTGGCACTTGACCACATGATGGACAGTTAATCATTGGAATTGGACAACCCCAATAACGCTGACGGGAAACACCCCAGTCACGTAAACGGAATTGAACCTTAGAACTTGCCAGGCCTGTTGGTTCTAATTTGGCAAGGAATGCATCGTATGCACCCTGGAAATCTAGACCGTCAAATTCGCCTGAATTAACCAGTTTACCTTCTTTAGAACCATACCATTCTTGCCACTCTGTCTCAGAGAACTCAGCATCATCTGCGCCTTTGGCATCAATCACTTGCTTGATGGTCAAACTATATTTATTGGCAAATTCGAAGTCACGTTCATCATGTGAAGGCACTGCCATCACCGCACCTGAACCGTAAGACATCAATACATAGTTCGCGATCCAAACAGGAACTTCTTCACCTGTGACAGGGTGTTTTACAGAAAGACCGGTTGCCATGCCTTTCTTCTCGGCAGTCGCAAGATCCGCTTCTGCCACAGAACCCATACGGCATTCTTCAATGAATGCACCCAATTCTGGGTTTGTTTCAGCCGCTTTCAGCGCCATCGGGTGTTCTGCTGCAACTGCAACATACGTTACGCCCATCAGCGTGTCGGCACGTGTGGTGAAGACTGTTAAACCATCTGCATAAACTTCTGGATTCGCTGAAGGGAAGGTGATTTCCATCCCTTGTGAGCGGCCAATCCAGTTACGTTGCATGGTCAATACTTGTTGTGGCCAACCGTCTTTAAGCGTGTCTAAATCGTCCAGTAACTCTTGCGCATAATCAGTGATGCGGAAGTAGTACATTGGAATATCACGTTTTTCTACCAATGCACCTGAACGCCAGCCGCGACCATTTTCAACCTGTTCGTTGGCAAGAACAGTCTGATCGACCGGATCCCAGTTCACTGTAGAAAGTTTACGGTAGATCAAACCTTTTTTATAAAGCTGAACGAATAACCATTGTTCCCAGCGGTAGTATTCTGGTGTGCAGGTTGCGAATTCGCGATCCCAATCCACTGCAAGACCTAACTTTTTCAACTGATTACGCATGTAATCAATGTTTTCAAAGGTCCATTTTGCAGGAGCAACTTGATGCGCAATCGCTGCATTTTCAGCAGGCAGACCAAAAGCATCCCAACCCATCGGTTGCAGGACAGTTTCACCTTTTAAGCGATGGAAACGGCTGATCACGTCACCAATCGTATAGTTACGCACATGACCCATATGTAGCTTGCCACTTGGGTAAGGGAACATCGAGAGAATATAACGACGTGGACCTTCTACAGTGTCGGCAACTTTAAAGGCTTTGCGAGATTCCCAATCCTGTTGGACTTGAGGCTCAATCGCACTGGCTTGATATTCGGAATCAATGTGAGTAGTCATAAACGTATCAGTGAATTACGGTGAAAAAAGTCTGTTGCACAGCATAGCGCAAAATGTACCTAAAAGTGAATTTTGCGCCGGCATTTCCCGAAGAAAAAACACGCTGTTCTATATAGAGGTGTCTTATAAAGCAACTGCACGATTTTTAGATTGCTGCAAGGCTTCGTTGGCTTCACGTTGTTGCTGGTCCTGATTCGCAGGAACTTGAGGGGCTTGTTGCTGTTGTTCTTGAGGTGTGTTCTCGGTTTGAACTTCAGTTTCAGTCGTTCTAGATGATGCTGGTGCTGAATTTTTCCAGCCATAGGTATCCACTGTGGTGGCTTTTTTCGCAGATTTCGGTGGTGGCGTCTTGGTATAATGCGTGACACCTTTCGCATCGACCCATTTATGATACTGGATCGCGGAAGCGCTGGTGCTACAGATGCTCAAAACAACTGCGCAACTCAAACTGAAGGCGGTTAAAAAAGATATTTTCATTGTTCTTGGGCCTCGTCTTTCTAGGCGTAATATACTGCAATTATTGTAATAATTTTTTAGTAAAAATGATGGATTTTTATCTGTTTTATTCACTATTAATTAAAAAAACCAGTACAAGCTTGAATTTAAATAATCATTAACAAATTTTCATATTCAAAATTTATTAATAAGCAGTTTACTTTGATTTAATAAAAATTCATTCATTTTTTTTATATAAGACATATTAAAAATTTATAAAAATAAACTATTAAGTATATGAATTATATTAAATTAATTGAGGTTGTAGGAAGGTGGGGAATGGCTGCAAGCAGTAATTGCTGTTAAAAACAGCAAATTTGAATGCTATAAGTACAGATTGCCTGTTTTTTAAACTTGACTTTAAAGCCTGAAAACACAAGAATGCTGCAATAGTTTTATATGCCTTAGATCGATCACCCTTCGACTAAGAGTCATTTCATGCAGTGGGCGATTTCTCTAGCCGAGAAATTGAACAAAGCTAAGCAAAATATGTTTATCCCAACATGTTTTAGGTCTCGTATTGCTCGAACAGCGAAGAGATCAGATTTTTTTCCTATTGCTATGAAAACTATGAAATTTGTGTGCTATAACAGTGCAGACAGTTAACAAATGAAACACTGCAAATGCCTTCCATTTGTGCAGTGAATAATATTAGGGTGAATCACGTTGGAACTTCTATCTGGTGGTGAAATGCTTGTTCGCGCATTAGCGGACGAAGGCGTTGAACATGTTTTTGGATACCCAGGCGGCGCAGTTCTTCATATTTATGATGCGCTATTTCAACAAGACAGAATCAATCATTATCTCGTACGTCACGAACAGGCTGCTGGTCACATGGCCGATGCTTACTCACGCGTGACAGGCAAGACCGGTGTTGTGCTGGTGACTTCAGGTCCGGGCGCAACCAACACGGTGACCCCAATTGCAACGGCCTATATGGACTCAATCCCGATGGTGATTTTGTCAGGTCAGGTTGCGAGTCATCTGATTGGTGAAGATGCATTTCAGGAAACCGATATGGTCGGTATTTCACGTCCTATCGTGAAACATAGCTTCCAGGTGCGTCATGCCAGCGAAATTCCTGCGATTATCAAGAAAGCCTTCTATATTGCGTCTTCAGGTCGTCCAGGTCCTGTAGTGATTGATATTCCAAAGGATGCGACCAATCCTGCAGAGAAATTTGCTTACGAATACCCAGAAAAAGTGAAGATGCGTTCGTATCAGCCACCGTTCCGTGGTCACTCAGGTCAAATTCGTAAAGCGATTGAAGAACTGATCCATGCTAAACGCCCAGTTATTTACTCAGGCGGTGGTGTGGTTCAAGGCAATGCTTCAGCACAATTGACAGAGCTTGCGCATCTATTGGGTTATCCAGTGACCAATACCTTGATGGGTCTTGGCGCATTCCCGGGTGATGATGAACAGTTCATCGGTATGTTGGGTATGCACGGTACTTATGAAGCTAACATGACCATGCACAATGCAGATGTAATTCTGTGTGTGGGTGCGCGTTTCGATGACCGTGTGACCAACAATCCTGCAAAATTCTGTCCAAATGCTAAAGTCATTCATATAGATATCGACCCAGCGACAATCTCAAAAACCATTATGGCGCACATTCCAATTGTCGGTGCTGTAGAGCCTGTACTGAATGAGATGTTGAACCAGTTGAAACAGCTTAATGTTTCTAAGCCAAATCCTGAAGCGATTGCGGCATGGTGGAAACAGATCAATGAATGGCGCAAGGTTCATGGCGGTCGTTTTGAAGCGGGTGTTGATGGCGTGATGAAGCCACAACAAGTGGTTCAGGCATTGGATAAAGTGACCAATGGCGAAGCGATCATTACTTCTGATGTCGGTCAGCATCAGATGTTTGGTGCGATGTATTACAAATACAAACGTCCACGTCAATGGATCAACTCAGGTGGTCTAGGCACCATGGGTGTAGGCTTGCCGTATGCAATGGCTGCGAAGCTTGCATACCCGGAACAGCAAGTGGTGTGTATCACCGGTGAAGCATCGATTCAGATGTGTATCCAGGAACTGTCGACCTGTAAGCAATATGGCCTGAATGTAAAAATCCTGTGCCTGAATAACCAGTCTTTAGGGATGGTGAAGCAGTGGCAAGATATGAACTATGAAGGACGTCATTCAAGTTCTTATGTAGATTCATTGCCTGATTTTGCCAAACTGATGGAAGCCTATGGTCATGTCGGTATTCAGATTAATCATGCCGATGAGCTAGAGTCGAAGCTTGCAGAAGCGATGGCGATTAACGACAAGTGCGTATTTATTAACGTTATGGTAGATCGTACCGAGCACGTTTATCCGATGTTGATTGCGGGTCAGTCGATGCAGGATATGTGGTTGGCGAAAGGGGAGCGCACGAAATGAGACATATTATCTCTGTACTCGTAGAAAACGAATCAGGCGCGCTTTCCCGTTTAGTGGGTTTGTTTTCACAGCGTGGCTACAATATCGAAACATTGAATGTTGCTCCGACTGAAGATCCAACGCTTTCACGTTTGACATTGACCACCTATGGCGATGATCACAAGATTGAGCAGATCACCAAACAGCTTAACAAGCTGGTTGAGGTGGTTAAAGTGGTGGACCTGTCTGAAGGTGCACATATTGAGCGTGAATTGATGCTGATTAAAGTCAAAGCATTGGGTTCATCGCGTGACGAAATCAAACGTACGGCAGATATTTTCCGTGGTCAGATTGTCGATGTAACACCAACGACCTATACCATTCAAATCGCAGGGACTACTGAAAAAGTGGATGCGTTTATTGATGCACTTGCAGAACACACGATTTTAGAAGTGGTTCGTTCAGGTGTATCAGGTATCGCACGCGGCGAAAAAGTACTCACCATCTAAATTTTAAGTATTTCCTCATCTGAATAAGAAGAGGGGGTCAGGCAATGTAAATTTAAGGGTCATTGCCTGATTTAACGGACAAACAAGCATTTAAGCGGAGACAGCAATGCAAATTTTTTACGATAAAGACTGTGACTTATCTATCATCCAATCTAAGAAAGTAGCGATCATTGGTTACGGTTCACAAGGCCACGCGCATGCGCTTAACCTGAAAGATTCTGGTGTTGACGTAACTGTAGGTTTACGTGCGAACTCTGCTTCTTGGAAGAAAGCTGAAAATTCAGGTCTTAAAGTTGCTGAAGTTCCTGCTGCTGTAGCACAAGCTGACGTAGTGATGATTTTGACGCCAGATGAGTTCCAATCTCAACTTTACCGTGACGTAATTGAGCCAAACATCAAGCAAGGCGCTACTTTAGCATTTGCTCATGGTTTCTCGATTCTTTATAACCAAGTTGTTCCACGTGCTGACTTAGACGTAATCATGGTTGCACCTAAAGCTCCTGGTCACACCGTACGTTCTGAATACCAACGTGGTTCAGGTGTTCCTGACCTTATCGCGATTCACCAAGATGCTTCTGGTAATGCGCGTAACGTTGCTCTTTCTTACGCTTCAGGCGTAGGTGGCGGCCGTACAGGTATTATCGAAACTTCATTCCGTGAAGAAACTGAAACTGACCTATTCGGTGAGCAAGCAGTTCTTTGTGGTGGTGCAGTTGAATTGGTTAAAATGGGCTTCGAAACTCTTGTTGAAGCTGGTTATGCGCCTGAAATGGCATACTTCGAATGTCTACACGAACTTAAATTGATCGTTGACTTAATGTTCGAAGGCGGTATCGCGGACATGAACTACTCAGTATCGAACAACGCTGAATACGGCGAATATGTAACGGGTACTGAAGTAATCAACGAACAGTCTCGTGAAGCAATGCGTAATGCACTTAAACGTATTCAATCTGGTGAATACGCGAAGATGTTCATTCAAGAAGGTGCGTTGAACTACCCATCTATGACTGCCCGTCGTCGTCAAAATGCGGCGCACGGTATCGAAGTTACTGGTAACAAGTTACGTGCGATGATGCCTTGGATTCAAGCGAACAAAATTGTAGATAAAGAAAAGAACTAAGGTTTCGTGCCTTAAAAAGAGGAAAGCAGCGCTTGCCTCTTTTTTCGTACCTTGGATCCAAGCAAACAAAATCGTTGATAAAGAGAAAAACTAATTTCTCGAATTATTTGATTTGAATGCGAAAACCCACTCTATTTGAGTGGGTTTTTTATTTCTATGTTTACGTGCCTTAAAAATGGGAAAACAGTACTTTTCCATTTTTTCATACCTTAGATTCAAACAAATAAATTCTCTAGTTGGTTGATTTTCATGCTATAAAAACCTTGCCAACGCGGGGGGGTATAGGGGGAAATAATGAAAAAAGTATTATCTGACGAACAAAAAAGAAAATTGAGAATCTTAGAACCTCGATTAGAGAGAGCGATTTTAGAGAAAAATTTAAAATTTGCTAAAGAGATAGTGGTAGATCTCCAGTCATTATTAAGACCCACACAGCATTTTGTTAGATTAGTTCAATCAAAAAATAAATTATGTGAGTTAGCAATTGAATTAGGGCAGTTTGACTCAATTTTAAAAATTTTAGAGTCCAATATTCAGGTATTAAAACCTAAAACAAGAATTTATATTGAAACAATATCATTGTTGGCAATCTACCATTTACGTCTAAAGGAAGTTGATAAGGCTAAAAAATATATTAAAGAGGTTCTGGAAAATCATATGGTTATCAAGACAGAACGAACTCGAAAAATTTTTCATAGTGAAATCATTGATCGATTTAATCAAGAAGTGGCAATTGCGACTCTCACAGGTTTTCATGATTTTACAATTGATCAAGACGAAGTAGAAAGAGAAGCTATACGTATGATTCAAACTTTATCAGATGATGAAATTTATGCAGAGATAGGCAGGCTTTCACCTCAGTCAACAAAAGATTTGATTTATGTAGTGCATGATTATTCTTTAAAACAATTACCATTCACACAAAGAGTAATGTTACCAAGCCCTAACCAAAAAATTAAAGATAAGGAGGTTGGAGTAACTGTTTATGATGCAGTAAAAAGAGTGTTGTATAACTCAATGTGCAATCCAGAAACTGAAATTTATAAAGCATGGTATACGAATGGTTTGCAAGTTTTCCTAACTAAAAAATATATTTTAACTACTGTAATTAGTTCGCTAACAACTTTAGGATTTGGGGCTACAATGGTTGTAGCATCTTTGGTGGCATTAATCACAAAGTTTGGAATTGAAGTGTATTGTGAGAAGAATAAGCCTTTATATATTTCCCATATAAGGCAAGTTGCAGAGTGATGGTTTAAGAAGCGTAGATATATTCATATGCTAAAATCCTGCCTTATTTTTCATCTCCCAAAAATAAGACAGAGCGTAAAAACTCATTCTTATTGATCATGTCCACACTCAATTTTTTATTATTTGATTTGTATAAATCAATTATTGAACTGTAATTGTACGACCTCTAAAAAATTCAATTAAAAAATATTGAAATAAACATCACTAAACTTATTTTTATATATCTGTTAAAGTAAATATTATTTTCTTATTTTTACCTTGAGGTCAATCAAAAAAAATATTTATTAGAATATAAATTTTGAAATTAAATTTTTAAATATTAAAATTATTGATAAATTAAATTAATAGTAATTAAAATTTAATAATATTATAAAATTAATTATTTACTTTGTTACATTTTTATACTCTAGGTTCAATATATGCTTTGTGTTGTTTGATTGTAATTGTTTGTTTAGCTGAAAAATATTAAACTTTTATGATGCTGTAAAAATAACTATAAAAAATAAAAAAAATAATTTTTTTAAAGGGTAGTATCTGGAAATTGTAAGCATTTGTAAGATTTATTTCCAGTTTAAATTGAGTAATTTGAAAAAATAATTATATCAATGTCTTGTGGGTATTTTTATCTATTAAATGAAGTGTGGTGAAAGTATGGAATGCTTATAATTTTAAATGGATTGTATTTGTAATAATTTATATATAAGTCTAAGTGCTTATAAAACAAATAAATATATAGATAGATAATTTTATAAAAATATAGGCGGCTATATTGTGAATATTAAAGCTTTGTACGCTAATGAAAATAATCGCACTAATATGAGTCTGCGCTTAGAAAAATAGCTCTGAATTCTAAGAGTTGGGATATAAGCGTTAAAAATAAAAGAAAAATATATTCTTTTAAAAAAAGAAATGGAGAAAAACATGAAAAAAATGACTCAAGCCACATTGGCAGCACTCGTACTGGGTTTTGGTTTTAGTTCAACAGCTCTATACGCAGCAGAAACAAACCGAGGTGGTCCTCCACAACAGGGTCCAAATAAACCTCATAAACCAGGCAAACATGGATGTGGAGACAAATGTGACGGAAAAATTGATATTGTTTTAGAAGTTCCAAGACATTGTGATTTAGATGTTGAGACGCCTCGATTAACACTTGCACAAACCACGGGAGGTAATTGGAGCGATGCGGGCTTCTTTAATGTCAGCACAAATGCCCCTTATCGATTAAATATTAATCCACTAAATACTTTGCGCAATGGTGAGAACTCTGTACCTGTAGTTGTGACTACTACACGTGGTGGAAAAGCTTATTATGGCACTCAGTCAAGTACCAAAGGGCAAGCTCATCGTTGGGATGTAGCAGCTACAGTAGCTGGTAGTGCGGTTGAAGCAGCTGATGCCGGTACTTATCGTGGTGTATATAACGTAGAAGTTCGATTCTAATAATAAGAAATTTTTTATATAACATTTTGAATAAGTAGGAGATGTACTACATCTCCTATTTTAATATTTTTATGATTAATAATAATTATATTTAGGTTTAGGAGTGAAATATGATTAAAAAAATTATAGGATTTTCTATATTGTTTTTGTTTAGTTTTTCTTTATCAGCGGGAATAAAATTCAGTCCTATCCAACTCTATATTCAAGATTTTAAAAGACAGAAAAGTACAACTGTTAATATTGAAAGTACAGGATTAAGTACTTCAAAAATATATGAAATTAGTGCATTTAAATGGCAGCAAAATGAAAAAGGTGAAGATGTTCTATTGGAGGATAATACTTTATTGTTTAATCCAAAAACATTTGAGCTAAAACCTGAAAGTAAACAAGTTGTCCGTATCGGGTTTAGCCAACCCCCATTAAATTTAGAACAACAGCAATCATGGAGGATCATTTTCAAAGAAGTAACACCAGTTGATGATAATTCTTCGATTAATTTTTTATTTAATTTCTCACTGCCTTTTTTTGCTGGAAAACAGGTTACACCACAATTAAATATAGATCTGCAAAAAATTAATGAACTGGCTTATTTAAATGTAAATAATTTATCTAAATCTCATGCAAAAATTACCGAAGTTATAGTATTGGATAGTAAAAATAATCAACTTATGAAAAAAGATTTTGTTCAATATATTTTGAGTGGAAATAAAATTAAATTTGAACTTGGGGAATTAAAACAAAATGGAGATTTGAAATTAAAAATAAAAGTGGAAGACCATGAGGGATATTTGGAATTTCCTGTAAAAGCCTAGAAGATGCTTATAAAAAGAATAAATAGTAAAAGGATGATGCTATGAAGGTCACTAAAATTCTTCTAATGATCGCGTGTGGGATGGGGTTAACAAATGTAAATGCTGAAAATGTTCAACAGACGGTGCAGCAAGACAATTTAGAAATGTTCATCGTAAATATATGGGTAAATGGCTTGGACTATAAAACTGAAGCAATTCATTTTTCTGATGGAGGGCAGAGATATATTGAGTGTGAGGCTTTATCCAGAATCGGAATTCACATTGAAAGGATCCCCCGTCACTTGGTCAAGAAAGAATTCTGTTTATTGAAGCAACCAGGTGTAACAGTTGAAGATGATTATAGTTTACAAGCCATTAAAATTAATTTTCCAGTCAATTATTTTGAAGATACTCGTTATGAATTAGAGGTAGAAAGTCCCGAGAAAGCGAATTTTGGAGGGTTTGTTAATTATAGCTTATTTTATAATAAAGATGATAAAGAACAAGAATTTAATACATTTTCAGAAATTGGGATATTTAAAGATTATTGGTTATTAAAAAATGCTTTTTTATATCGTAATGAACCTGAAGATATTGAAGAAGGATTTTTACGTGTCAATACGACGCTCGATGTTGAGTTTCCAAAAATCTTTTCAAGACTTACCTTGGGAGATACGACGAGTCCTTATAGCAGTTTAAATAATTCTTTTCGGTTTGGGGGGCTAAGCTTTGGTACCAACTATACCAATCGTCCAGACTTTGTTTACTGGAATGCGCCGACTTTAAATGGGAGTGCAAGCGTACCTTCAACAATTGATCTATATATTAATGGGGTGCGTTTATATCGGGATTCTGTTACCCCCGGTAATTATAATCTTCCTGCTGGAGCAATGCTAAATCAGGCGGGTGATGCGCAAATTGTTGTAGAAGATATTTTAGGGAATAGGACAGTCCAGAGTTTTCCCGTTTATATTAATAGTCGATTATTAAAACCAAAATTGAATGAATATAATATTTCATTGGGTAAATTAAGATATAACTATGATTATGTCGATGATGATTATCGGGAGTTTTTTACAAAATTGTTTTATCGGCGGGGTATAACGTCTTCAATGACCTTGGGAGGAGATTTTTTATATAGTAAAGATGTCAGCAATTTTGATTTTTTATGGACACAAGGAATAAGTAAATACTTGCTTATGGATAGTGCATTTTCAGTTAGCCAGACAGAAGCGGATGATGAACAAGGATATGCGGCTTCGATAGCCCTGAGTCGGGATTTTAGAAACTGGTCCTTTGGTATAAATAGTCGATATTTTACTCAGGAATATCAATATTTAAGTGGTGATATATATGACTCTAATATTGAAGCCTCAAATATTCTATATTTTAATTTTTCCAATTTGGGATTCATTGATGGATTAAATCTTAGTTATATTTATCAATCTTATTATGATCAAAATGGTTTTAGTAATGATACTCAGAAAATTTTTGATATTCGAGCTTCAAAAAGCTTAACAAAAAAATTATATACAAATTTTGGCTTTTATAAAGATTTTGGGAATGATGGGGATCATGGTTTTAATATCGCTTTATCTTATGATTGGGAAGAAAAGGGTCAAATTTATTTAAATCACGATACTGAAGATAATGAAACGAGTTTAAGTTTTAGTCACAGAACGATGACTCAGAATGGTTTTGATTATGTTTTGGGGGTTAATCGCACTGAAGAAGAAGTGAATTACAATGCTTATGGTTTATGGAAAACCAGTATTGGTAATTTACAACTTTCCCATGATGAATATGAGGGTCGTCGTAATTCACAGGTTATGTTTGAGGGTGCTTTGGTCTGGTTGGGTGGTAAAATGGCATTTACCAAATATGCTGATAATGCTTTTGCTCTGGTTGAGGTGGATCAACATCCAAATCTTGATATCTATCGCTCAGCGAGTCTAGCTGGAAGCACCAATAATCAAGGCTATATGTTTATACATAACATCATCCCTTATATCCATTACGATATTTCTTTTGACCATAACCAGTTAGCGATGGAAGAAACTTTTGAACACTCTTCTAAAAAAATGATTGGTCTGGATCAACGTGGATATAAGCTGGATTTTCCTATCTATAAAACCAAACGTATTGCGCTAAGAATTAAAGATGCACAACAAAATAATTTAGTTATAGGCTCTGAGGTTCTTGTGGATGGTCTAAGTACAGAACCTTCTTTTGTTGATAGTCAGGGTATTGTTTACCTATATCTATTTAAAGCAGGCACTTACAACATTAAAGTGAAGACTAATAGAGGACAGCAGTGCCAGGCTCAATTCATTCTGAATGAAAACCAATTCCAGAATGCAGACAAACAAATTCTGGAAACTCTATGTAAGTAGGAGTAGAAAAATGAAAAAACTCTTTTTATTTATTACCGCACTCAGTATGAGTGAAATAGCCATGGCCCAATATTGCTCGATTGATGGTTTTACCACTCCAGAATTACGTCTAGCCAGCTATCAGCGTAGTCAGGCTGCCACTTCATTTAATATTTCATGTGATACTGGCTATTCAATTTTATTTAATAGTCAGAACCTGGTGAGTTCTAACGGGATAAGTTATGTGTCTAACGGTCCTAATAAGTTGCGTACCAAATTAAATTTGAGTGGTGCAAATAGTGGGTTATGGGGAGTCAGAGTGAATCAGGGAGCTTCACAGAGACAGAAATATGTCGTTTCAGTTCAACTCGAAGAGAATCCTTTTAATGGGGTTCCAGCTGGAACTTATCGTGATCGGATTTCTGTCGATATTAATTTTTAAATCATAGAAATGAGGGAATTATATGGAGATCTGTATAAAGTGAATATCTTTTTAGTCTAAGAAATAATTGATATTCATTTATTTTTTAATATAAATAATAATTTAGAAGATTTATTTTTGACTTTTTTTAGTTATTTTTATTCATCAAATAGTCATGAGATCTTTCTATACTGGGTGAAAAATATAAGCGAATAGGTGCGAGATGCAACAAATTTCCATCTCAGAATTATTAGAGCAAAGACCTGTTATTCACAAAATCCAGTTTGATTTAAAAGAACAACGTAAACAGGCCATTCATGACAAAATAGTCCTAGAAGATCTGACACGGTCCCGTTTAAAAATTGCCATCGTTACCGAAACTTGGCCTCCTGAAATCAATGGTGTTGCCCATGCTTTATTGCAACTTTGTAAAGGATTACAAAAACAGGGGCATAAGATTTTATTAATACGTCCAGAACAACGACAAGCTTGTAATGATTTTCAACCGCATAGTGAATGTCTGGTTAAAGCGCATTGCATTCCTAAATATAGTAATTTGCAGTTTGGTAGACCGCAATTTCTAAAAATCCATCAAGCTGTTGAAACTTTTATACCCGATATTATTCATATTGTGACCGAAGGCCCTTTGGGTTTGGTAGCTCAGCAGCTTGCAAAATTCCATAAAATTCCAGTCTCTAGCGGTTTCCATTCGTCATTTCAGGAATTTAGTCGGTTTTTTGATTTGGCCTTTTTACTGAAGCCAATTCAAGGTTATTTAAAGTGGTTTCATAATAATACTGATTTGACCTGTGTCCCGAGTCGAGGCACGGCTCAAGCCTTAAATCAGTTTGGTGTAACTTGTCCCTTGGCAGTCGTGGGCAGAGGCGTCGATCCAGATACATTTTCACCAAAGTGGCGATCACCAGATTTGCGCTATGCTTGGGGAGTTTCCAACGAGACCCGGGTGATGTTGTATGTCGGACGGCTTTCTCCTGAAAAGGAAATTGACGTGCTGATCAAAACCTATTTTGTGCTGCGTCAGGTTCGTCAGCAAGATGTGCGTTTGGTGGTGGTCGGAGATGGGCCGGATCGCACTCGACTGCAACAACTGAATCAGGATGGTAGCATTGTTTTTACCGGTAGCTTGACAGGGGAAAAACTGTCAGCGGTGTATGCCAGTGCAGATGTATTCTGTTTTGCCAGTCAGGTAGAAACCTTTGGAAATGTGGTATTGGAAGCGATGGCCAGTGGCTTGCCAGTGATTGCTTATGATTATGCTTGTGCAAATTTGCATGTGCAGCATGGTGAAACGGGATGGTTGAGCAGACTTGGACATCAGCAAGGTTTGATCCAGCAGATGCTCGGATTGCCTGATCTGCAAAAATTGCAACAAATGGGCGCGCAAGCACGTAAAAAAGCCGAAAAGGTAGGCTGGCAATACCCGGTCCGGCAATTTGAACAAGCACTGTATTCACTGGTACAGTATCAGGAATACAGGATATAAAACAAGAAAGGAGCAACAGTGTGAAACTCCAGAATGTAAAAATTAAATTTTTAGAAATCGATTTGAAAGGCTGTGTTTATCTGAATCATTTTTCGCATTCAGTCCGTATTGCCACTTTTTTTAAAATGATTAGCCGCTTAGGAAATGGTGCATTTTGGTATTTCATGCTGATACTGGTTTGGATCATGCAAGGCTTGATCTATACCGTGCAGATTGTTTATCTGATTTTGGGAAGTACCATAGGTACTATGATTTACAAGGTGCTTAAAATCAAAACCGTACGGCCACGTCCTTATCAGGTGCATCAGGTGATCCGTCTGGGTGAGCATCCACTGGATCATTTCAGTTTTCCCTCGGGGCATACCTTGCATGCCGTGATGGCAACCACCGTTTTAGGTTATGTCGCACCTTTATTACTGATGCTGATGCTGCCTTTTACGATTCTGGTCGCAGTGTCCCGAATGGTGTTGGGATTGCATTATCCAAGTGATGTGGCAGTTGGCGCAATTCTGGGTGGCATGATGGCAATTGCTATTGTCCTGACCGCACCTTATCTGAATATTGTGCTGTAAAAATAAGTGAAAGCCGGAGCAAAGGCTCGCAGATTTTCACAGATTTGTTAAAGTACAGCATCAAAGCAATTATGGTGAGAAATAGAGATGGGTTTACGTTGGACTGACACTCTCGATATCGCGATTGAACTCTACGAAGCGCATCCAGATGTGGACCCGCAGTGGATTCGTTTTACTGATTTACATGCTTGGGTATGTGCTTTGCCTGAATTTGAAGATGATCCAACCAAGTCGACTGAAGGTCTGCTTGAAGCCATTCAAATGGCATGGATTGACGAGGCACGCTAAGTCCTCATCTTAAAAAAGCATTTTTTTACAGATGAAAAGCAGAAAAATGCGCATTATCTCGGTATAATGCGCCAAATTTTCATGTCAACAATTGACTTAAGGAGCCTATCATGGCTATCGAACGTACTTTATCTATCGTTAAACCAGACGCAGTTGCTAAAAACCACATCGGCGACATCTTTGCTCGTTTCGAGAAAGCTGGTCTTCAAATTGTTGCAACTAAAATGAAACATTTGACTCAAGCTGAAGCTGAAGGCTTCTATGCTGAGCACAAAGAACGTGGTTTCTTTGCTGACCTAGTTGCATTTATGACTTCTGGTCCAGTTGTTGTTTCAGTTCTTGAAGGCGAAAACGCTGTTCTTGCTCACCGTGACATCCTTGGTGCGACGAATCCTAAAGAAGCTGCTCCTGGTACTATCCGTGCAGATTTCGCTGTAAGCATTGATGAAAACGCTGCTCACGGTTCTGACTCTGTAGCATCTGCTGATCGTGAAGTTAACTACTTCTTCGCTCAAACTGAGATTGCTCCACGTACTCGTTAATTCGCAGTATTCAAGCCAGATAAGTGTTATTATACTTATCTGGTTTTTTTATTCTCTGAATAATTCTTTGCTCACATATTGAGCTTCTCCTTTCATCTTTAGACATGGTTTAGGTAATACACATGAGTACTGAAGCAGTCGCTGTATCAGCAGTTTCTGAGCCACAGCAACACACTCCATCCGCTCCAGCACAGGCAAATACTGTCGAGAAAGTGAATTTACTTGGCATGTCACGTCCGCAAATGGAAAAATTCTTTGAGGACATGGGTGAAAAGAAGTTTCGTGCCGGGCAGGTGATGAAATGGATTCACCAGTTCTTCGTGACTGATTTTGCTGAAATGACCAATATTTCAGGAAAACTGCGTGAAAAACTGGAAAAGATTTGTGAAATTAAAGCACCGGAAGTGGTGCATAAAAACTATTCCAAAGATGGAACTCGTAAATGGGTATTCCGTGTTGGCGACGGTGAAGGTTCCCTCGTCGAAACGGTACTGATTCCGGCAGAACATCGTAGTGGTTTACGTCGCACTTTGTGTATTTCTTCACAAGTGGGCTGTGCGCTGGACTGCTCATTCTGCTCAACCGGTAAACAGGGTTTCCAGCGTGATTTGACTCAAGCCGAAATTATCGGTCAGCTCTGGATGGCGAACTATTCCTATATGGAAGATGTGCCTGTACTTGAGCGTGAACGTTCAGTCACGAACGTGGTGATGATGGGCATGGGCGAGCCATTACTCAACTACGATGCAGTATTGAATTCAATGCGTATTATGCTTGATGACTTTGCATACGGCATGTCAAAACGTCGTGTGACTTTATCGACTTCTGGTGTGGTACCGAAAATCGATCAGATGGTCAAAGATATTGACGTGGCGCTGGCTATTTCATTGCATGCGCCAAATGATGAACTGCGTAACGAGCTGGTGCCGATCAATAAAAAATATCCGCTTGAGCAGCTGATTGCTGCATGTCAGCGCTATATTGCTAAAGATGGTAACGAAAGTTCACGTAAACATGTGACGATTGAATATGTGATGTTAGATGGCGTGAATGACCATCCTGAACATGCTCAGCAAATGATTAAGCTGTTGAAGAATTTGCCAAGCAAGATTAATTTGATTCCTTTTAATCCGTTCCCGCATGCGCCATATGGCCGCTCAAGCCGCAACCGGATTATTTCTTTCCAAAAAACTTTGTCTGATGCCGGTTTTGTGTGTACGATTCGTCAGACACGTGGTGATGACATTGATGCCGCGTGCGGACAGTTAGTCGGACAAGTTGCTGACCGTACCCGTCGTGCGGAACAGTGGAAAAAGAAAATTGCGCAATCGAATGAGATCATGCGCTCACAAGGATAATAAGAGGTCGCCAGTTGAGAAATCTAACATCAAAGTTTGCTTTGATTTCAACAGTATGTGTGTCTTTGGTTTTAGTCGCGTGTCAGACGCCAGATCTGGGTCAGAAAGACCCTGAAAAGGCCACCAAAGTCCGTACCCAATTGGCGGTAGAATATCTGAGAACAGGTGACCTGGATGCAGCTAAACGTGCGCTGGATCAGGCACTTGAAAGCAGTCCGCGTGATTCTCAAGCGAATATGATGATGGGCGTGCTACTGCAACAGGAAGGTAGTAAGCTTAATCTCGAAAAAGCAGATCATTATTTCAAGCGTGCGATTTCGGCAGATCCGAAAAATGCGCAGGCGCGAAATAATTACGGCACTTATTTATATCAGCTTGAACGCTATAATGATGCAATCGAGCAGTTTCAAATTGCTGGTGCCACTTTAGGTTATGATCAACGTTTCCGTGCATTGGAAAATATGGGACGGATTTACCTGAAACTGGGTGATACAGCGAATGCTGAAAAATCATTCAAACAGGCGCTACAAGCCAATCGCGATTCTTATATTTCAATGTTAGAGTTGGCAGAAATATTTTATTTGAACCAGCAGTTCCCGGCTGCGACACAAATGTATCAACAGTTTGTACGTGGTGTGGGACAGAAAAATCAGGGTGCCCGTGCACTCTGGATTGGCATTCGCACTGCGCGTGCCGGAGGTGATCAGTTGGGTATGCAGGTATTGGTCAACCAGTTACGTGCACTTTTTCCTGAAAGCCAGGAATACCAACGTTATTTGCAATTACAGTACAGTACTGAGGCCGTATGGAAGTAAATCCTAATTCACCATCGAATCATTCGAGCGTAGCTCCAAATGCGTTAGGAAATATTCAACGTCCGGGCGAGTACTTGCGCCAGATTCGTATCAATCAGCAGCGCAATCTGGAAGATGTAGCGAAAGAGCTGAATATCCCGGTCAAAACCCTGACTGCACTGGAACAGGACGAATATAAGTCTTTGCCTGAAGCAACTTTTATCAAAGGTTATTACCGGACTTATGCCAAATTTCTGGGTGTAGATGCGTCTAGTATTATTCAGCGATTTGATGAAATTTATACCAATGATACCGGGTTGCTGCCGAATCATGCCTTGAACAATTCTCCTATTAAAATTATGGGGAAATTGCCAGGTTCCAAACGTGACCGCAATCGTAAATGGTTAAAGCGCATTTTTATTACGCTGGTACTGCTGCTGATTTTGGGCGCACTGTTTGCCATGATTCAGAACTGGTCGAGCAGTAATTCACAAAATAGCAGTGAAGTCTCTGGAGTAGGCGCTTCTAATGTCGAGATTCTGAATCTGGATACAGGTGCCGCACTTTCCGGTGATCAGCTGAAGCTTGATTTTAACCGTCCGACTTCGGTGCATATTGTCGACTCGGCGGGTAATGTTCTGGCAACTGGCCGTCAGGCATCGAGCTTGCAACTGAATGGTGAAGCGCCATTCCAGATTCGTCTGGATGATGCATCGGCTGTATCACTCAGTTTAAATAATGAAAATATTTCATTGTCACCCTACACTGTGAACGGAAAAGCAGAATTCCGTTTATCACCTTAACAGATCAAGAGTAGAGCAGAACGATGATCGTAAATCCAATTAAACGTCGTCCAACACGTAAAATTCGTGTGGGTTCAGTTTATGTGGGTGGTGATGCACCAATCAGTATCCAGTCGATGACCAATACTGAAACCTGTGATGTAGCAGCTACGGTTGCTCAGATCCAGCGCTGCGTCGATGCAGGCGCGGACATCATGCGGGTTTCTGTGCCTACCATGGAAGCGGCGGCGGCATTTGGTGAAATTCGCAAGCAGGTCAATGTACCTTTGGTGGCGGATATTCACTTCGATTATAAAATTGCTTTGGCAGTTGCCGATTTGGGTGCAGACTGCCTGCGGATTAACCCGGGCAATATCGGTTCGGAAGCGAAAATCCGTGAAGTGGTGGCCGCGGCACGTCATAACGACATTTCCATGCGGATCGGGGTGAATGCCGGCTCACTGGAAAAAGATATTCAAAAGAAATATGGCGAGCCGACTGGTCAGGCTTTGCTTGAATCTGCGATGCGCCATATCGATATTCTAGACCGTCTGGATTTCCAGGAATTCAAAATTTCAGTCAAAGCCTCGAATGTGTTCCTGACCATGGATGCGTATCGTTTGCTGTCACAGCAAATTGATAATCCGCTGCATTTGGGTGTCACAGAAGCGGGTATTTACCGTACCGGTTCGGTTAAATCTGCGATCGCTTTGGGCGGCCTGCTGATGGAAGGTATTGGCGATACCATGCGTATTTCCTTAGCTGCCGAGCCTGAAGAAGAAATTAAAATTGGTTTCGATATTCTGAAATCGCTGGGTCTGCGCTCCAATGGGATTAACTTCATTGCTTGCCCAAGCTGTTCACGTCAGGAATTTAATGTGATTTCAGTGATGCAGCAACTTGAAGAGCGTTTAGAAGATATTCGTACCCCAATGGATGTGTCTGTCATTGGCTGTAAGGTCAATGGGCCGGGCGAAGCTAAAGAAGCGGATATTGGTGTAGTGGGTGCAGCACCACGTTCACTAGTGTACCGTAATGGTGAGAAGAGCCATTTAATTGACACGAATCAATTGGTTGATGAAATCGAAACCATGGTTCGTCAACGTGTTACCGAGCTTGAAGAAGCTAAATCTAAAGAAATTATTCGTACAAGTTTTCCTGAGTAGATCATGAGTTCAATCGTCGCAATCAAAGGTTTTAATGACATTCTCCCAACGCAAACCCCAGCTTGGAGACGTCTTGAACAGCATCTATCCGGTTTGATGGATGCCTATGGCTATCAACAAATTCGTTTGCCTATCGTAGAACAGACTAATTTGTTTAAACGTTCGATCGGTGATGCAACCGATATCGTTGAAAAAGAAATGTATACCTTCCTCGACAAGGGTAATCCGCCTGAGTCGTTGACGTTACGTCCTGAAGGGACGGCTGGCTGTGTACGTGCCATGCTGGAGCATAATCTGCTGCGTGGTGCGACGCCTCGCGTCTGGTATATCGGCCCAATGTTCCGTTATGAAAAACCGCAAAAAGGTCGTTACCGTCAGTTTCACCAGTTTGGTGTGGAAACCTTTGGTGTGGCAACGCCAGATATGGATGCTGAACTGATTTTGATGACAGCGCGTCTGTGGAAACGTATGGGTGTGGCGGACAAAGTTCAATTAGAACTCAACACACTCGGTGAGTCGGATGAACGTGCAGCTTACCGTGCGGCACTGGTTGAGTTTTTAGAGTCGCATAAAGCTGATCTGGATGAAGATTCTCAGCGCCGTCTGACCACGAATCCATTGCGTATTTTGGACTCTAAAGATGCCAAAACACAAAGCATCTTGGAAAATGCACCGAAACTGCATGACTTTATGGGTGAAGAAACTCTGGCGCATTTTGCCCAGTTACAGCAGTATTTGACTGATGCAGGCGTGAGCTTCGTGATCAATCAAAAACTGGTACGCGGTCTGGACTATTACAACAAAACTGTTTTTGAATGGACCACAACCCATTTGGGTTCACAAGGAACAGTCTGTGCCGGTGGCCGTTATGACGGCCTGGTGGGGCAGCTTAAAGGAAAGGCAGATCAGTCTGTTCCTGCAGTTGGTTTTGCCATGGGTATCGAGCGTTTATTGCTTTTGCTTGAGCAGGTTGAAGACAATACCCCGACACGTGATTGTGAAGTATTCCTGGTGGCTGAACCGGCTTCTCAAGGTAAAGCTTTGGTCATTGCGGAGCAGATCCGTGATCAGCTTGAAGCAGCAGGCAGTCAGGTTCGTCTGAAAGTAGGCTCACAGGGTTCAATGAAATCGCAAATGAAAAAGGCTGATCAAGCCGGTGCTTTGTATGCGGCGATTTTGGGTGAACGTGAACTGGAAGCTCAGGCGTTTACTGTGAAAGAGCTGGCAACCGCAGAGCAATCGAATGTACCATTTACGGACTTCGTTGCATTTTTTAGTACTAAAATTTCTTCAAAATAATCGATAAAACATTAGGAAAAGGGTAATCTCATGAGCGCAATGAGTGGTGATGAACAGTTTGAAAGCTTAAAATCCTTTACGAAGAAATATGGTTCTTCGATGATTACTGGGATTTTAATTGCGCTGATTGCCTTTTTTGGATGGGAATATTGGCAGAAGAAAAACTTGGCAGAGTCGCAAATGCACACTGCCAAGGTTCAGCAGTTGATGGATGATGCACAGGCATCGAAAGGTGATGGTTTTGCCAAGTTGTCTGAAGCTGCGGACAAGATTGTCAAGGAAGCACCTGATTCAGCACAGGCGATTCAGACCCAGCTGGTGATGGCGAAACTGGCTTATGACAAAGAAGATTATGCTGCGGCCGAGAAAGCGCTACAGAAAGTTGAAAACTCGAAAGTAGACGATAAAGGTCTGGTTCAGGTCGTCAAACTTCGTCTGGCTTATGCACAATTGGCGCAGAAAAAATATGATGCTGCATTGAAAACTTTAGAAGCAGTCACTGAGCCTGCATTTAAAGCAACTGCCGATGAAGCACGTGGCGATATCTATGTTGCCAAAAATGATATTGAAAATGCTAAAAAAGTATATCAAAGTGCATGGGATGCTTTGATTGAACGTAAAGAAGAACGTCAGATTTTACAAATTAAGCTCGAAAGCGTAGGCGTATTGGTCGATGATCCGGAAATCGAACGCCCAATTATAGAAACACAAGCGGAAGAAGCTGAATGAATAGAAAATACAAAATTACCTGTGCCTTGACTGTTTTAACGCTTGCATTGGCTGGCTGTGCGGGTAAAACCAATAAAGTTCCAGAAGTAAAACCGAATCCACTTCCAAAACTGACTCAAGCCAAAACCCTGGTCCCTGTATTTTCCACCAGTGTGGCTTCGACAGATGCTGCTGATCCGTTGCGTTTACGTCTGGATGCAGATAATGATGTGGTCTTTGCGATTGACCCGAAAGGCGAAGTGTCTGCATTTAAAGGCAAACAGCGTCTGTGGCAGAAAAAAGTCAGCAAAGACAATTTAAGTTCTGGTGTTGAAGCTGCTGAAGGTCTTGTTGTCGTTGGCAACCAGAAAGGCCAACTGTTTGCGCTGGATCAGCAAACCGGCGAGCAAAAATGGACTGCGCAATTGACGGGTGCTTTACTGGCACCTTCATTAATTCATGCTGGTCGTGTCATTAGCGTGAGCAATGACGGCACCGTATATGCGCATGAAATTGCGACGGGTGCGCAAGTTTGGACTTATAACTTACCTAATGTACAATTCAGCCTGCGTGGCATGGCTGCACCTGTTGCATTAGATGCTCGTAATGTACTGATTGCATCTTCCAATGCTTATATCTATGCACTGGATGCCTTAAGCGGTGTGCCAAAATTACAGCGTCGTGTCGCAGTGTCGGATGGGCGTTCTGATATCCAGCGTCTGGTTGATATTGACGGGGAACCGGTCGTTGCAGGCCAGTTTGTGGTGACCACCAGTTATCAAGGTCAGGTGACTGTGCTGGATTTAGCTTCACAACAGGTGGTCTGGAGTGAAGATGCCAGCAGTATCCAGCGTCCAGAAGTTGTGGGTAATGGCGTATTTGTGGCGCAAACCGATGGCAAAATCAAAGCCTTTGAGATTACCTCGGGTCAACCGCTTTGGGAAAATGACCAGTTGCTGAATCGCAAGTTAAGTAATCCGGTGATGCTGGGTACTGATCTTGTAGTCGGTGATCTGGATGGTGTCTTGCACCTGATTGATCCGCGTACCGGACAGATTACTGGTCGTTCGAAAACCTCTGGGGAAGTACGTAGCTTACGCGTCATCGACAACCAGCTGTATGTTTCCACACGCAAGGGCGCATTAAGCATTTGGCAGAACCGTTAATTTTAACGAGCCTTATGCTAAACTAGCCACAACCGTATTTTGTGAACGCGGGGTGATTGAAAAATCAATGCCCCGTGTTTTTATTTAGGGTATTTACCCCTTATATCTTCCTATGCTTTCTGATGTTCAGGCCACTTTGACGCCTGATATTAAATAAAGGTTACTCTATGAAACCCGTAATTGCGCTCATTGGTCGTCCGAACGTCGGAAAATCAACGCTGTTCAACCAGATTACCAAGAGCCGTGACGCATTGGTGGCAGACTTCGCAGGTCTGACACGCGACCGTAAATATGGCGATGCTACCTATCAAAATAAATCTTTCATTGTGGTCGATACTGGCGGTATTGGCGAAAATGAAGGTGGGATTGACTCCTACATGGCAGAGCAATCCAAGACTGCCATTCATGAAGCCGACATTATTATTTTTGTGGTTGATGCGCGTGCCGGACTACTGGCTTCCGATGAACAGATTGCACGTGAATTACGTACTTTAGGCAAAAAAGTCTTTCTGGTGGCCAACAAGGTTGATGGCGTACATGCTGAAGCTGCCCTGGTTGAATTCTACAAACTGGGTATGGGTGAGCCGTTACAAGTGGCAGCCAGCCATGGTCGTGGTGTTCAGCAGATGCTGGAAGACGTACTTGCTGATGTGCCGGAAGATGAAAATCCAGAAGAGCATGACAAAAACACGGGTCTGCGTTTAGCGATTATTGGTCGTCCAAACGTAGGTAAATCAACGCTGGTGAACCGCTTGCTCGGTGAAGAGCGTGTGGTGGCATTTGATCAGCCGGGTACAACACGTGACTCGATTTATATTCCATTCGAGCGTGATGGCCGTCAATACACCCTGATTGATACTGCCGGGGTGCGCCGTAAAGGTAAAGTCGATGAAATGATTGAGAAATTCTCGATTGTTAAAACTTTACAGGCAATGAAAGATGCCAACGTAATTGTGGTTGTAGTCGATGCGCGTGATGGTATTGTTGAGCAGGATTTGCATTTGATTGGCTATGCACTTGAAGCGGGTCGTGCCATGGTTATTGCAGTCAATAAATGGGATAACATGACTGAATATGATCGTAAGCAATGTAAGCTTGATGTAGAGCGTCGCTTCGATTTTATTCCATGGGCCAAAGTGCATTTGATTTCTGCATTGCATGGAACGGGCGTGGGCGATCTTTATCCATCGATTCACCGTGCTTATGATTCATCTCGTTTGAAAGTATCACCAGCAAAAATCACCCAGATTTTAAATGATGCGACAGATGCCCACCAACCGCCGATGGTTCAGGGTCGTCGTATTAAAATGCGTTATGCGCATATGGGTGGACAAAATCCGCCAACGATCGTTATTCACGGAAACAAAGTGGATAAAACCCCTGCGGATTATCGTCGTTACCTGGAAAATGTGTTCCGTAAAGTGTACAAGCTTGAAGGTACACCGATTAAAATCGAGTTTAAAACTTCGGAAAACCCGTTTGAAGGTCGTAAGTCTCAAGTGGATGAGCGTGCAGCTGCACGTAAACGTCGTTATGTACAGAAGTTCAAGAAAGCCGAGAAGAAATTTAAGCGTTAATTTTATAGTTTAAATTTTCCGGATAAAAAGCCTGCGTAAAGCGGGCTTTTTTATTACCTATAAAAATATTTTTTAATCAGGCTTAATTTTGAATTTAATAAAAATAAAATATTCTTTTAATTATAGTTATTTAGTATAAGTATCAATTTAATATTTATGTGATATGTATTATATTTGTGTGAAATTGTTAATTCAGTCGCAAAAATGAAAATTGACTGAAAAAGATCATAATAAATTACTACCCAAATTTGCGGTGGTGTGAGGGGAACATGAAAAAAACTGCATTGGCCTTAATCTGTATGATGGGCTTACCAAGCCTTGCATGCGCTGAAATGATCAAAGTGAATGGTGAGGGCAGTAGCCCCATTATAAAAAAAGATCCAATAGGAACACGGAATCAAGCATTGAATAATGCAAAAACTGATGCAGTCATTGCTTTAATCAAAAAAATAAATGGCCCTCAAGCCATGCAGGATGCCGAACTCCATCTGGCAGATATTGTGAAACAAGTTGACAATGGCTACGTATTTAATCGTGGTAGTCAAACCAACAATAACAATGAACTGGTTACTTCTATTTCAATTGAAATGGATGATCAGGAGTTTCGCCAGATCTTAAATGATCTGGGTTTATCCAAAAAGAATAGCCGAACCAGTCCGATCATGATCGTAATGGATGAATATTTTGGTGTACCGCGAGATAACTCAAAACCGGTGAAAGAGTTTACGTCGTACTTTTCTGACAAGAGCTATGCCTATGATGAAAAGGCCAGCTATGACGCGAAAGAAAGTGCAAAAGCCAGTGAAAGTTCATCATATTCATCAAAAGGCAAATCAGCTTCGGCTTCAGGCTATGCCTATGGTAATTACTATGGTGCAGGTGCGGGCGTTGCTGCACGTTCATCAAGTCACAATAATTCAGGTAAATCTTCTGCTTCAGCAAGTTATAACGCCAGTGAATCAGCACGTTATAGCCAGTCTGAACGCCAGAATGATATTCAAAATTTTGTGAAATATGTGGAATATCAAACCCCGTCGACCACACCTGAGCGTGAAAATCAAACGTTAACCTCAATTGCCCGTGCAGCATCTAAATATGATCTACGCTTAATGGATTCGGATGTGTTTCGTAGCCGTTATCTCAAAGGCAAGAGTATGACCATTCAACAATTGCTGGGTGATGCAGAGCTGGCAAAACTTGCAGTGGCTGCACGTCAGGAAAAAGCGGACTGGTTTATGGTCGGTAGCTCTTATATTTATGACCGTGGTCGTTCAGGTGCAACGGGTCAGTTTGTTTGTGATGGTGCACTCAGCTATAAAATTTATTCAGTCGATGATGGCACACTGATGGGCGGCGATACCCGTACAGAATCATCAACTGCTGCAACGACAGATACTTGCCGTACCAATGTTGCCCGTAAACTGGGTGAAATGACGCTATCTGAAGTCGGTCCACAAATCCTCGCCTATTCGAAAAACCGCAGCATGTATGGTAAGGAAATAACCCTCTTTGTAAAAAGTGTATCAGGTAGCGTATCTAGCCGGTTAGGGGATGACCTGTACGTAGCCTTAGATGAAATGGATGGTGCGGAAAATATCGATATCCGTACCCAGGATGGCAAATTGGTCGAGATGACCATGACTTATAAGAGTGAAAAGCCCTTAAGTGCTGAACTTGCCAAAGCATTGCGCCGGGTAAATCCTGTTCTGTCGAATGCCGAACGCCTGCAAGCAGGGAATACCATTACTTTATGTATTGGTGGTACTCAATGCAAATAAGCTTGAAAAAAGTCATGCTTGCCATGGCGCTGATGGGAACGGCTAGTGCGCAGGCCAATATTCAGGTTTTTCCGGCGAAGGGAATTTACGGGCTGGAACTGCCTTGTCGTCAATCGGTGGAACATATAGAAGCAAACGCATCATCCATTTCCTGTGACTTTAGCAAGGCTGTATCTAGCGAGACGATTCGTACTCAAGTTGTACAAGCTTTCGAGCAGCAGCTGAAACAGGCCTTGCAAGATCAGGTGGTTACTTCAATTTCCCAACAGAATAAACATCGAAGCTATGTGGCTTCTCTGGAAGTTTTG
Source organism: Acinetobacter sp. L-24 (assembly GCF_056857555.1). The sequence goes on from NZ_JBSXNI010000047.1 coordinate 188,224, forward strand.
CGGGCCAGCGAATATGTGGTGCAAAAGGAGTCTACAGCCGAGATTTTTCTGCCAGTCACTTTAAGTTTAAAGTTGACCAATGTCCTATCCGGAGAAGTGATTTATACCGATAGCGCTACTTTATCTCAACCTATACAGGTGCTGGCGACTGATATCGAGGCGGCTACAACCCGTCAGGCGGTTCAGCAGAAATTTCAAAGTAGCTTGCTGACCTTGACTCAGCAATTGACCCAAGATCTACAGAAGAAATTTAAGGTCTCTGAAGTGCAGACCAAGGTGATTGACCGCTGGAAGTCTTATATGGTTTTGGATAAAGGCTTTAATCAAGGGATTGCCAAAGATGATGAGCTGAGCTCGGCTTCAGGAGATTTAATCCGGGTTGTCCATGCTGACAGTGATTATGCTGTGGCATTGCCTGTATTGATGAGTGGTAATTCGAGCCAGTTTAGCAAGATTTCGGCTAATACCCGTCAGGCACTGAACAAGCCTAAAGCTTTGGTGGTGGATGTATTGACTTATCAAGGCGAGTCAAAAGACCTGATTGAGCAGATTTTTTCTGATGCGATCGGAGAAAATGCATCTTTTACCCTTACACCAGTCAACAAACGTTATAGCGTGCTCGCACAGAGTATCAGTGAGCAGACAGGTTTAACTAATCAGGAAACCCAGCATCAGCGTGAACTTCCTGAATTTTTTATTCGTATTAATGTGATTCCTGTAATTGGTTATCAGCAGCAAGTCGGCAAAATGACTGAGCAGCAAGTGGTACATAGCGAAGTCTTTGCTGAAATGATTGACCGTTCTGGGCGCGTGATTTATTCGGCGCATGCGACTGATGAAATCAGTGAAGCCATTTCACAAGGAATGGGTTTTTCACTGGATACGCGTAAAGAAGTGGCACTTAAAAATGCTTTGGTGAAATTGGGTCAGCAATTCCAAAAAGGGATTCAATTTACCCGTTCAGATTTGCAGGTAGCGAGTGGTGGTAGCGAGACCATCACGATTCAGGATGCAGGCGAGCGTTTGACCACAGGCATGAAAATTCATGTGTATAACCGTGAAAAAGTTGCTCAGCGTCAAGTGTTAATCCCGACTTGGGAAGCTACAGTCATTGAGCGTCAAGGGACTAAAGTCAAAGCGCAGCTTGATTTTCCTGTGAGTGGAAATGACCGCCTGCCGGTACGTTCGGGTGACAGCATCTTGGTGGATAGCCATGCTGCTGTGGGTGAGTCGAAACTTGCTCGTGTACTTTGTCCAAGCTTGCATACTGATCAAGTCGGAGAGATTCCATTTTATGGATTTGGTCCGCTGATTTATCACGCATTTACCAGTCAGTCCAAACGTCCATTTTATGCCACAGGCTCAGGTTTTAAAGGTCAGACCAGTTTGGAAACATCAATTATAAAAATGACTGAAAATGCCGGCTTTAAAAAACAGCTAGATTTGAAACTGTATGTGCCTAAAGACGAGTGCTTACAGCCAGCATTCAAAATTCAGGTTCAAGAAGACTCTATTAAATGCAATGCAGACAAATCCAGTTGCGATGCCACTTTGGTGTTGGCAGGTGGCGCGCGGCGTTTTAATGCAAAACAGGAACGTGTTGGGGCTGTTGGTTTACAGCAAGAAGTTAGTTTAAAAGGGATTGATATCACCCATCGTCATGAAATGTACAACATTCAGATGTTCAAGGCATTACCAAAAATTTTAAATCAGATCGTGCAAAAGGCCGATGCAGTTCAGTAAGGAATTATAAGGGGAAATACTATGAAAAAAATCGCAAGCATCTTGATCTTGGGAAGTGCTGTATTGGCATCGCAAAGCCATGCCGGTCTTGGAACATTGAGTAGTCTGGCATCAAAAGCAGTTGCAACGACAACAGGCACATCTTCACAAAATCTGGATTTGGCGGGTTTTCTTAAGCAGGCACAAGCCACCAATGCCATGTTTATTCAAAGCCGAACGACACTGGCAACCCTGTTTGCTGAACGTAAAGACAGTGAAGAGCTGAAAACCAAATTAAACAGCTTGAAAACTACCTCAGACGTAAAGGAAAAAGAGGCCATCCAGAAAGAGATTACCAAATTGACCAATGATGTTCTGGATGCATCAAAAAAGGATGAAGCGGCGACACTGGAACGTATTAATGCATTAAGTGTAAGCCAGAAACAGCTTCTAGTTAACTCACTTACTAACTTTGCGATTGCGGGCTTGTCTGCACGCGAACTCGTGCTTAATAGTAAGCAGGTGTCTATGCAAATGCTCAGTAATCCGCGTAGTGTCAGCGATAGCGGTATGTCTTTTATGGATGCCAAAGGTCTATTAGGTGATGTGACTGGAATTGCAAAAAACGCAACAATGGCATTGGTGGAGTATCCGCAATTGATGAAAAAAGCGGGCTTGAACTTTAAGGCGCCAGAATCTGCAGCAGCAAAACCAGTTGATATTTCTGATTCAATCTAAGCAATATGAGTCTAGCCTGTTTTCGAACAGGCTTTCTTTTTTTATCTGGCGACGTAAAATGAAAAAGTCCATCTGTTTCTATGAGCTTTGCATTGTCGCGAAATATTCAAATTTATCTACAAAAAATAGATCAGTTCTTTTCGATTAAACCGCCTGAATCACGGGTAGAGCAAATCAAAAATCGAAAACTGGCAATTTATGCGCGACGTAACCAGTTGCTGTCAGATCAATTCAATCATCCGATCCAATCTCTGGATTTCACCGCCACTGAATATGGCAAGCCTTATTTAAATGACTATCCGGATTTCAGTTTTAATCATAGTCATAGTCAAAATTTCTACGCCCTGGCCACGAGCAGGAATGTCCAAAACTTGGGAATCGATATTGAAGAACTGAGCCGTAAAGTCCGTTTTGAAGCTTTGGCACAGCACGCCTTCCATCCTGAAGAACTCAAAACTTGGCAAACGCTGGCTTATGATCCCGAATACTGGTTTAAAGTCTGGACGACTAAAGAGGCCGTGTTAAAGGCATCAGGCTTGGGAATCCGGATCAACCTCAACGAACTCAATACCAATATCCATCCTGAGCAAAATGGTGGGCGCTGCGAACATCCAGAGATTGGCATCTATGCTTATCAAAATTATTCTATTGCTGGCTGTATGCTCACCGTGGCCTGGCAAAGTGAGCATTCCTGCAAAGGGTTGAGATTTCCAGTGATCCAGATTCATCACACTGTCTAAAACAGAATCAACCCAAATATTTTTTATTTTCTGGAAATGACCAGGTTACTCAGCCGATTCACAAATTGTGGACTCATCCGCGACAAATGAAATAAAAACTGGCTTTTGAATCCAACCGGATGATGCGTTGCTTGCCAAATGGAATCTTTGAGCTGTGCCAGTTTCAGAATCTCTTGTGCAACATCTTCTGCTTTTAAATGCACACCCATTTTTTTAATACTTTCTGCCTGCATATCTTTGACCATGGCTGTACTGACGAAAAGCGGCATGACATCCAAGACTCGAATCCCATAGGGTTGCCACTCAATATCCAGACTTTCAGTCAGGCCACGCACCGCAAACTTGCTGGTGGAATAACTGCTTAAATCGGCCTGGCCATAAATCGCCGAAGCTGAAGATAGATTAATGATGCGGGCAAATGAAGATTCTTTTAAATAAGGGAAAGCGGCATGACAGCCGTTCATGACTCCTTTAACATTAATATCCAGAGTCCGATGATGCGCCATAATATCAGTTTCTTCAAAAGGGCCTGAATATAAAATCCCGGCATTATTGACCAGAATATTGATTTCACCTGCCCAAGCTGAAAATTCGGCTAAAGCTGTTTCCCAGGACGTATAACCAGCCACATCCAGAAAACCGGCTTTGGCATGTTCGCCCAGTTGCTGGGCCAGTTGTTCTGCCTGCTCCACCTGAACATCATAAATACCCACCTTGTAGCCGTGCTGGTAAAATAGGGCGGCTGTCGCGGCACCAATTCCTTGTGCTGCACCGCTAATCAATATACTGTGCATGTGCCTGATCTCCTTATTGTCTTTTTTTTGAGCATAACAAGAAACTGGCAGATTGACGCGACAATTTGGTAAAAAAAAAGAGGTTTTTAAACATGGAACAACTACTCAAGGTCATGCGCGAATTACGTGAAAAATGTCCATGGGATCAGCAGCAGACCCCCGAATCTCTGACCAAATATGCCATTGAGGAAGCTTACGAAGTCGAAGCGGCAGTCCGCTCTGGAAAAGTCGACGATGTCCGCGATGAGCTGGGTGATTTGCTGTTACAGGTAGTGTTCCAGTCGCAGATGTACAGTGAGCAGGGCGCTTTCGATTTTCAGGATGTGGTGCAGGCCATTACCGATAAACTGATTCGCCGTCATCCGCATGTATTTCAAGCTGAACAATTTGCAAAAATGAGTCCGGAAGATGTGTCCGAGCTATGGAAAGAAATCAAACAGCAAGAAAAGCAGGGCAAGCCGCGTTCACGCCTGGATCAGATTAAACATGCACCGGCTTTGGCGCAGGCTGATGAAATTCAAAAAAATGTCGCCAAAATCGGTTTTGATTTTCCGGACATGGCGGGTGCTTATGCCAAGCTGGAAGAAGAGCTGGCTGAATTAAAAGAAGCGGTAGCCGGACAAAATTCCGATGAAATACAGGAAGAATTTGGCGACTGCTTATTTTCTCTGGTCAATGTTGGACGTAAACTTGGCATCTCCAGCGAGATGGCATTATTGGGTACGATCCATAAATTTCGGACCCGCTTTGCCTTGATGGAAGATCAGGCAGAACGACAACAATTAGACTTGGAAAAGCTGTCACTAACTGAACTTGATCAGCTGTGGGAACAGGCTAAATTAGAATTAAAACAAAGAGCAGCACATGAAAAAAATACCTTATCGAATCGGTCCGACGTGGATTAATCTTCTTCTGAGTTGCTGGTTGGGCTTTATTTCTATCGGAACAGCGCATGCGACTGCGACCGATTATATGGAATGGAAGACCCAGCAACAGCAACATGATGCACGTCTGAAGAAAAAAGCTGCCGCTACGGCTTCATCCGAAAGCAATCACTATCTGGCGAAGCCTGCATTATCGGCATCTTCCGCTGCTGATAAAATCAGTTTAAATAATGCAACTGTAGAGCAATTACAACAGCTGAATGGGATTGGTCAAAAGAAGGCCGAAGCGATTATTGAACATCGGCAAAAAAACGGTAAATTCAAAAGCATTGAAGAGATCCAGCTAGTCAAAGGTATTGGGCCGGCATTATTTGCCAAAAACAAGGCCAAACTGGCCTTGTAAGGCGACAGCATGGATCATGACTAGCTGATTGATTTGACTCGCAGGATTGACATAATCAAATTGCCCTTTAGGCGTGTAAGCGATATGATTAGCGTCATCTTGGAATTTTACGTTCAGACGTAGGAGACAGCGTCTTTTGCAAACTTTGCGCGCGTCAAAATGTGGTTTATCAACCGCTCAATTACCTTCTTATATTCTCGATGTGATTGATGCCTTAAACAAGGCAGGCTATGAAGCTTATATCGTGGGTGGTGGTGTTCGAGATCTGATGTTAGGTTTGAATCCTAAAGATTTCGATGCAGTTACCAATGCAACCCCGGCTCAGGTCAAGGAAGTTTTCGGACGACGTTGTCGGATTATCGGACGACGTTTCGAACTGGCGCATGTCTATTCAGGGCGGGAACTGGTTGAAGTGGCAACCTTCCGTGCACCACCAAAAAAAGCAGTGACCTCGGCCGCGGGGATGATTCTGCGTGACAACAACTGGGGTAGCATCGAGCAGGATTTTGCCCGTCGTGATTTCTCCATCAATGCAATGTACTACCAGCCGCGTAAAGGCATTGTGCTGGATTTCTGCAATGCGGTCGATGATATTCACAGCAAAACCTTACGCTTACTCGGTGATCCGACTTTAAGATTTGAAGAAGATCCGGTGCGGATGCTGCGAACCTTACGTTTTGCGGCCAAGCTGAACTTTAATATTGATGAGGCGATTCTGGATGTCTTTACGCCGGAAATGACCCAGTTACTGCGTGATGTTTCTCCACATCGACTTTATGATGAATCACAGAAACTGTTCACCATGGGACACCTAAATCGTGTCTTGCCAATGCTGATCGATTTCGGCATCTGGCAGCAGTTATTTGCAGATATCAAGCCTGAAATTACGCCGTTTATGGAACGTGCTGCGAAAAATACCGATCAGCGTATTTCTATCGGCAAGACCATCAACCCTGCATTTTTCTATGCGGTATTGTTATGGCAGCCGTTCCTTGAGCGTTGTGAATTCTATCTGAATAAAGGTGTGGTAGCGGCCGAAGCCCGTGCCCAAGCTGGGCTCGACGTATTAAAACGTCAGGCAACCCGCACTATTATTCCACGCTTTGCGGAAACTTTTATTCGTGAAGTCTGGGAAATGCAGACCCGTTTGCTGAATCCAAAACCACAGCAAATTGAGGCCTTGTCCAGTCATGCGCGTTTCCGTGCCGGCTTTGACTTTTTGCTGCTGCGTGAAAAATCAGGCGATGCAACTGCCCAAGGCATGGGCAGCTGGTGGGATGCTTACCAGCAAATGAGCGGTGACGAGAAAGAACGGGCCATTAGCCAGTATAACCGTCAGCGTGCCAAGAGCCGTCGCAAGGCGAGTCAAGAAGAACATCTGGACCAGAAACTGACCCAACAGCAAGATCTCGCTGAGATTGAGCCGTTAGTGAATGAACCTGAACCACGCAATCGTCGTGTGCGTAAAGCCAAGTTTGAAGACAAGGCGAAACCTCTGTCGCATGTGGCAGCCAGTGCCAGCGGTGAAATTGGCGCAGATCATCCGATTATGAAACGTAAGCGGGTAAAACGTGATCTGAGCCAAGTGGTGTTTGGACCAACACAATGATCGTGACGTATATTGGCCTGGGCAGTAACCTGGGTGATTCACGCCAGATTTTGGCAGAAGCTGTACAGAAACTGGCGACCTTGGGGCAGGTGAAAACTTCGCATCTGTATCAAAGTCCACCGATGGGACCACAAGATCAGCCGAACTATCTGAATGCAGTGGTGCAGTTAAATACCGATCTGGCCGCTTTAAGCCTGCTGGATCGCCTGCAAGCCTTTGAGCAGGACGCAGGTCGGGTACGTTTACGTCATTGGGGCGAACGTACACTGGATCTGGACTTGCTGATCTACGGCAATGAACAGATTCACAATGAACGCTTAACTGTGCCGCATGTCGGGGTATTAGAGCGTGATTTTGTCCTGATTCCACTTCTGGATATTGATCCTGAAATGCAGGTTCATGGACATAGATTAAAAGACCTGGACATCGTCAAACAATCGAACCTCGCGGTACTCGATGACAGCAACTGGGCAAATATTTAATTTTTAAGTGATGGTAGTTTCGACAGAACTTTCAAGCATAGAGGAATATTTTCATGGTCAGTCTGAGTGATTTAAGACGCTTTAAAGCAGATGGACGCAAATTTTCATGTCTGACTTGCTATGATGCCAGTATGGCCAAAGCCATGGAAATTGCCGAAGTGGACAGCATTTTAATTGGCGATTCTCTGGGAATGTCAATTCAGGGGCGTGATTCGACTTTGCCGGTCACGGTTGCAGATATGGCTTATCATACTGCTGCGGTACGCCGTGGTAACCAGCATGCCTTTATCATGACTGACTTGCCATTTATGAGCTATGCCACCTTGACTGATGCCTTACAAAGCTCGAAAACCGTGATGCAGGCCGGCGCGCAAATGGTGAAAATGGAAGGTGGTGCATGGCTGGCAGATACCGTGCAAGTGCTGACCCGTAACGGTATTCCGGTGTGTGTGCATTTGGGTCTTACTCCGCAGTCGGTACATGTCTTTGGCGGTTATAAGCTGCAAGCCCGTACTCGTGAAGCGGCCGATCAGCTGATTGCGGACTGTAAGGCAGTGGTAGAGGCGGGAGCTGCACTATTGCTACTTGAGTGCGTACCGGCACAGCTTGGCCAGGAAATCACAGAACTGTTTCCGCAGATTCCGGTCATTGGCATTGGCGCGGGCGCAGCCACAGACGGCCAGGTGCTGGTGGTTCAGGATATGCTCGGTTTGACCTTTGGCCACACTGCAAAATTTGTACGTAATTTTATGCAAGAACAATCGGGTGCGACAGCCATTCTGGATGCTTTTAAAGCGTATCATGCTGCAGTTTTAGATGGATCTTTCCCGGCACCAGAACAAACTTTTCAGGTTGAATTGTAAGATGAAAACAGAAACCACCATTCAGGGCTTAGCGGCATCATTAAATCCGGCGCGTACCAGTCGCAAGATTATTGGTTTTGTACCGACCATGGGTAATCTGCATCAAGGACATTTAAACTTGGTGCGTGAAGCGCGTAAGTTGTGTGATGTGGTGGTGGTCAGTATCTTTGTCAATCCAATCCAGTTTGGACCCAATGAAGATTTTGACAGCTATCCGCGCACACTTGAGCAGGATCAGCAACTTTTGGCAGAAGTTGGTTGTGATATCGTGTTTGCGCCGACGGTTGAGCAAATGTATGGCAAAAAACCGCGTCTGACCAATATCAGTGTGTCTGATATTACCAATGATTTATGCGGTTTGCAGCGTCCCGGCCATTTTGATGGTGTGGCGGTGGTGGTCACTAAATTGTTTAATATCGTACAGCCGAATTACGCCTTCTTTGGCCAGAAAGATTATCAGCAATTGGCGGTCATTCGTCAGTTTGTACAAGACCTGAATATTCCACTGGAAGTGATTGGTGTGCCGATTGCCCGTGCAGAAGACGGCCTGGCTTTAAGTTCGCGCAATGGTTATTTAAGCGAAGAGCATCGTGCAATCGCACCGGTCATTTATCAAAGCTTGCAAAAGGCTGAACAGCAATTACTTGCAGGCGTGGAGCTGGATACGGTATTGGCGGAGATTCGCCAGACTTTAACCGATGCCGGGTTTGTAGTGGACTATATTGAAGCCCGCACTCCAGAATTACAAAAAATTCATACGTTTAATCAAGATCTTGTGTTATTTATAGCTGCGAAGCTGGGGAATACACGTCTGATCGATAACCTGCAGGTTAAATACACTGCCGGCTAAGATGAAAGGGTAGCATGCATGAAGCGCATTTTAATTGTCACAGGACAATCTGGTTCGGGTAAATCATCTGCATTACAGGTGCTTGAAGATCTGGGTTATTACTGTATTGATAATTTGCCTTTGGCATTGCTTCCCGAAATTGTGGCAAAACTGGACAGCGAAAACAATCTGGAACAGTTGGCGCTGGGCGTCGATGTGCGCAGTACCCGGGCAGATTTACAAGAATTTGATCATGTATTTGAGCAACTGCAACAGCATGGTTCGGTCGATATTATCTATCTGACCACGCAGGATCAGGAGCTGATTGCCCGCTTTAGTGCTTCGCGTCGGCCGCATCCTCTGGCGTCACGCTTTAAAAGTCTGAATCAGTGTATACAGGAAGAAAAAATCCTGTTGATGCCGCTTCAGTTGCGTTCTACGGTACATATCGATACCACCGATAAAAGTGTGCATGATCTGAAACATACCTTGTTGTCCAAGCTTGGACAGGCCGATAACCTGATCCTGATTCTGCAATCCTTTGGTTATAAGCATGGCATTCCACTGGATGCCGATTATGTCTTTGATGTCCGGCATTTGCCGAATCCGCATTGGGAACTGGAACTGCGCAAATTTTCAGGGCTAGATCAGCCCGTGCAGGCGTTTTTACAAAAGAGCGATCAGGTCGAGGATATGTTCAATGATCTGTATCATTTTCTGGACAAGTGGTTGCCGACCTTTGCTGAAGGGCATCGTCATTATATGACCGTGTCGATTGGCTGTACCGGTGGTCAGCATCGTTCTGTTTATATTGTGGATAGACTAAAAAAAGCCCTTGAGGCAAAATGGTCTATTCAAGTCCTCCATCGAGAAATGAAGCACTGGTCATGATTGATACGACAGTTGACGTAATTAATAAACTGGGTTTACATGCACGCGCATCTGGTAAACTGATAGAAGTTACCACCAAATTTCGTTCCAGTATCCAGATTGGCAAAGCGGATAAACTGGTAGATGCAAAAAATATCATGTCCTTGCTGATGCTCGGTGCGGGCAAAGGAACAACTTTACGCTTGGTGATTGAAGGAGCAGACGAGGACAAAGCCTTATCTGAAATTCAGGCACTATTTGCAGCAAAATTTTATGAGGCAGATTAATCGTGGCACGTCGACCGAACAGTTTAACTGAAGAAGATTTTGATTCTTTAGAGGGACGCGCAAGTAAGACCGAACAGAAAAAAGCAGTCCAGCGTATGGCTGCTTTAGGTGCGCAGCTTGCAGAGCTGAGCGCTAAACAAATTAAAAACCTACCCGTAGATGAGCGTTTGATTGATGCCTTGCTTGATGTGCAGGCAATTAGTTCACATGAAGCACGTCGTCGTCAATTTTCACGGATTGGTAAATTATTACGTAATGAAAATGAAACGGTGATTTTGTCTTATTTAACACCCAAACAAGGTCTTAAAAAGACAGCTCAATTACAGCGTTGGGTGGATCGAATTGTTAAAGATGGTGATCCGGCCATCAATGAATTTACCAAAACCTATAATGCGACAGAGCGTCATACCTTGCGTCAACACTATCTTCGGGTACACCGTGATTTAAAGAATCAAGCACCTGAAGAAGAAGTGAATGCTTCTAAATTAAAGCTGTTTAACTATGTACAGCAAGTGGCGTTGATTTCTGACAATTAAGCAGCCATGTAAAAAGGCGGTCTTTTTTAGGCCGCTTTTTTTATAGCTATTCTGAGCCGATTGGTTTGACGTAGACATGCATAGCCTATAAGTGATCTATTTTAATATTTCTATTCCAGCTTCTAAAACTGCACTGAGGATAAAAAACACAAAATTTTCATAATTAATTTGTTAATAAATGTAAGTTCTTTACAATCCTCAGTGGTTTTTTGGATCTGTTTTTAGTCGAAATGCTGATATTTAAAATATTTCTTACATTAGAATTGTTAAGATATTTTAAAAAATTAAAAATTAATTCTGAGCATTATTAGGTAGATGAAGCCTGATATAAAATCTGTTTTTAATCATAAGGTCAAACTATATAGTTGAAAAATCATTAGCTTTTACTTTAAATAAAGTAAAAAGCGATGGTGGGTATTTTTTATTCAGTACTGTGTTACAGTAAATACAAATAAAGATACTTATTTTAGGTGAGATAGATTAATTTCAAATACTTATGTAGGTTTTTTTAGAATAGTAAATTTTCAAGTTATTCTTAATCAATTAAATATCAGTACCTTGCAGTTAAGAATGTATCTGGATAGAAACAGGTTAACAAATCCTTTAACCTAGAGGTGGGTTTTCATCGTTGAGTAAATATAGAATCTTTGTTATTGATTGTATGAATTTGGTCGGCTGTGTTTTCTTTATTCCATAAACATTCAGAGAGGCAGACATGGAACTAAAACTGCTAGAGGTCGGTCAGAATACGGAGCAATTAAGCTCGTGCCGTATATCTCTCATTTTAGGTGTCTATACCTCCAATAACCTATTAGACACCTTTTGTAAGATCGCCCGTAAAGTTTTAAACGTTAAAACCAGCATTATTCGCTTCCACACGGAGCCCTATATCTGGTACAGCTGTCCGCGCGGTTTCCGGGCTTTGCACGCCCCGCAGGACGTGAATCTGCCTACGTATCTGCAACAGGCAGATGTTATCGACCAGACGCATCCTGCTTATACAGAACTGTCAAATTATGTGAAAGATCTCGGTGTAGCGCATCAGAGATTGGTCGCCTTTAATTTAAAATCAAGTAGCGGTGTGTCTTTTGGACAGGTCATTTTCTTTGATGATCAGACCGAACTGTTCGATCAGGACGATATTGCCACTATTAAACAATTTGCTGAAAGTTTAGTGATTCGAATTCAGCTCAATCAAGAACATACTGAACTGAAAGAATTATATGAACAGCAATGCGCACTCAACTTCAGTAAAACCAAATTTTTCCAGATTATTGCGCATGACTTGCGTGCACCATTTCATGGTTTACTGGGCTTTTCCGAAGTGCTAGCGCAGGAGCGTGACACTCTGGACGAATCCAGTATCCAGAGCATCGCGGATTATTTATATGATAATGCACAATCGACCTATAACCTGCTGGAAAGCCTGCTGACTTGGGCGATGGCAGAGGGTGGACGCTTTATTTATCATCCGATTAATTATGAATTGAAACAATCCAGTAATATTGTGTGCAGTGTGCTGAAAAGTCTGGCCTTAAATAAAAAAATTGAACTGGTTGATAATATTCCTGAAGACATCAAGGTACATGCGGATATCAACATGATTACCTCTGTCTTGCAGAACCTGGTGTCGAATGCGCTTAAATTCACCCCGGTGAATCAAGGCGGTAAAGTGATTTTAGCTGCAGAAATGGAAGGCGAGCAGGTCAAGATTACGATTCAGGATACTGGCTTGGGCATGACTGAAGAGCAGATGCAGAATCTGTTTAAACCGACTTTGGGTGTGAGTGTCAGAGGCACAGCTGAAGAGAAAGGGGCAGGTTTGGGTCTGGTGCTCTGCAAGCGCTTTATTGACCTGAACCATGGTCAAATTGCTGTAGATTCCAAAGAGGGTCGGGGTACGACCTTTACCGTGCATTTACCGATGGTCACCAATGATCATCAGGCACTGGTGCTTGAAGATGTACATATCGAGCAATCTTAAAGAAGTAAATTTCAAGCTAAAACATTCCCACTGAGACAAAACTCCTGCTATAACTAAGCAGAATGTTTCAGGGGAAGAGTTGAGTGATGAATGCGGCACAATTGCAGAAAACCTTAAGAGCCAGCCAATATGCCGAACAGGTATTGGCCAATCACCAGAGTTTACTGGAACAGGATTATGCAATTGACCAGTTTCAAGGCTCACTCAGTCGGGAATATATCGATCAGCTGGTGCAGCACTGCATCCTGAATATAAGTGATGAAGCAACGTGGATGCGCGCAATGCGTATTCTGCGGGCTCGTTTGATGTTTCGCTGGATCTGGCAGGATGCCAATCAGCTCACCGATGTCATTACCCTCACCCAAGAGCTCTCCGATTTTGCCGATGCGTGCATCTGTGCGGCGAAAGATTTTGCCCGTATTCCGGTCGCTGCCAAGTATGGCCAGCCGATTGGCTATAACGGAAAAGTGCAGGATCTGATTGTCATTGCTATGGGGAAACTTGGCGCCCAAGAACTTAATCTTTCCAGTGATATTGACCTGATTTTTGCCTTCGATGAGCAGGGTGAAACTGATGGGCGTAAATGTATTGATGTGCAGCAGTTTTGCATCCTGTGGGGACAAAAACTGATTCATTTGCTGGATCAGATCACGGCGGATGGTTTCGTATTCCGGGTGGATATGCGCCTGCGTCCTTGGGGCGATGGTTCGGCGCTGGCCATTAGCCACGCGGCCTTAGAAAAATATCTGAGCCAGCATGGACGTGAATGGGAGCGTTATGCCTGGATTAAAGCGCGTATTGTCAATCCAAGTCCAGAAGGCGACGAGCTGCTGGAGATGACCCGTCCATTTGTATTTCGCAAGTACGTCGATTATAGCGCTTTTGAAGCCATGCGCGAAATGAAAGCCATGATCGAGCGCGAAGTACAGCGCCGTAATATTGAAGATGATATCAAGCTCGGAGCCGGTGGCATTCGCGAAGTCGAATTTATCGTGCAGGTGTTTCAGCTGATTTATGGCGGGGCCAAACTTGAATTGCAGGATCGGCAGTGTCTGGTGAATCTAAATCATCTGGATGATGCCGAGTTGCTGGATGAACAGGCGGTGCAGGATCTGGAAAATGCCTATTTATTCCTGCGCCGGGTTGAGCACGCGATTCAGGCACTGAATGATCAGCAAACGCAATCACTACCGACAGAGCCAGAGTTAAGGGCGCGTATAACGGACACACTTGGTTTTGCGGATTGGGACAGCTTTATGGCATATCTCAATGAAAAGCGTGACAAAGTGATGTATCAGTTTGATCATTTAATCAAGGAAAATGGTCCTGACACCTTGGTTGAAAGTTTTTCCCAGTTGGAAAAGAAACTCAAAGAAGTTTTGGACGAGAATGCAAAGAATCTTGTCTATGAGTTTTGGAATGGGCATGCCTTAAAAAAATTACCAGCCAAAGCAGTGCAGCGTTTAAAAGCTTTTTGGCCACATTTAATCGAAGCAGTTTTACAGTCAGAGGATCCGCAGACCGCACTGGTACGACTGATGCCCTTGGTGGAATCAGTAATGCGCCGTACGGTATATCTGGTGATGTTAATTGAGAGTAAAGGGGCGTTACAGCGACTGGTGAAGATGGCCACGGTCAGCCCATGGATTTGTGAAGAACTGACCCATTATCCGGTGCTACTGGATGAATTCCTGTCGATGGATTTTGAATTGCCAAAACGTCAGGATCTGGAAGATTCCTTGCGCCAGCAACTGTTACGGATTGAAATTGACCAGGTCGAAGACCAGATGCGGGTTTTGCGCCTGTTTAAAAAATCTAATGTTCTGGCTGTTGCCGCCAGTGATGTGCTGGCTGAAAGTCCTTTAATGAAAGTTTCCGATGCCTTGACCGATATTGCTGAAGTATCGGTGAATGCAGCGCTGCATCTGGCCTATCAGATTGTTGCGAAAAAACATGGTTTTCCACTGGATGCAGAAGGGCAGCGCTGTTCAGTTGAGCATACTGCTTTTGCCGTATTAGGTTATGGTAAAGTCGGTGGCATTGAACTGGGTTATGGCTCGGATCTGGATCTGGTGTTTATTCACTATATGGGGGAGCAGGCCGATACAGATGGGCTCAAGCCGATCAGTGGCTTTGAATTTGCCATGCGCGTGGCACAAAAGTTTATGTCACTGATGACCACGCAAACCTTGGATGGACGTGTATATGAAGTTGATACCCGCTTGCGTCCATCGGGCGAAGCTGGGCTTTTGGTCACCAGTTTAAAAGCCTTTGAACAGTATCAGTTCAAGAGTGCCTGGCTATGGGAGCATCAGGCCTTGGTACGAGCCCGCCCGATTGCGGGTGAAATGAGCTTACGGAAAAAGTTTGAAGTCTTGCGCCGGGATATTTTGATTCAGCCCCGTGATGAAAATTATGTACGGGCAGAAGTACTGAAAATGCGTCAGAAAATGAAGGAGCATCTCGGTTCTTCTAAAGAGCAAAAAAAAGATGGTATTTTTCATTTAAAACAAGATGCAGGTGGTATCGTAGACATCGAATTTATGGCACAGTATGCGGTGTTGGCTTGGAGTGGGACGAATAAAGATCTCGCCCATTTCTCCGACAATGTACGAATTCTTGAGGATGCCGCAAAATCAGGTTGCTTATCCAGCGACGATGCGACTGCTCTGATTCAAGCTTATCTCCGTGAACGCGCCGAGAGCCATCGCTTAGCCCTTGCAAATCAATCCATGCAAGTGTCTGCAAGCGACTGGCACGATACCCGAATGACCGTTTGCAAGTTATGGCAAAGACTAATTGATCCAAGTGCAGACTTTGTACTGGATAGTGAATAATTGTGAAAAATTGGAGTTTGTGGCATGAATTTGGCTGATCGTGATGGTTTCATTTGGCAAGATGGACAACTAGTTGACTGGCGTGAGGCAAAAACTCACGTATTAACACATACTTTGCATTACAGCATGGGTGTGTTTGAAGGCGTCCGTGCTTATGAAACCCCGAATGGAACGGCTATTTTCCGTCTTAAAGAACATACCAAGCGTTTGTTGAATTCTGCAAAAATTTATCAAATGAAAGTTCCATTTGATCAAGCAGCATTAGAACAAGCTCAAATTGATGTTGTTCGTGAAAACAAATTAGCGTCTTGCTATTTACGTCCAATTATTTTTATTGGTTCTGAAAAACTCGGTATCGCTGCAACTGACAATACCATTCATGCTGTAGTTGCGGCATGGAGCTGGGGTGCTTACCTTGGTGAAGAAGCGATGGCGAAGGGTATTCGTGTAAAAACTTCTTCATTTACCCATCATCATCCGAACGTGACCATGTGTAAAGCAAAAGCATCGGGTAACTACACGCTGTCGATTCTTGCGCATCAGGAAGTGGCACATTCAGGGTATGACGAAGCAATGCTGCTCGACCCGCAAGGCTATGTATGCCAAGGTTCAGGCGAAAACGTATTCTTGGTACGTGATGGTGTGATTCATACGCCTGATATCGCTGGTGGTGCGCTGGATGGTATTACCCGTCAAACCATTATTACCATTGCTAAAGACCTGGGTTATGACGTAATTGAACGCCGTATTACCCGTGATGAGTTCTACATCGCAGATGAAGCATTCTTTACCGGCACTGCTGCAGAAGTAACACCAATCCGTGAATACGATGACCGTCAGATTGGTGAAGGTGTACGTGGTCCAATCACCACACAAATCCAGAAAGCTTATTTTGATGCAGTTCAGGGTAAAGATCCTAAATATGCACACTGGTTAACGTATGTGAAGTAATTAAGAATTTACTGATTGAAAAAACCTCTCATTTGAGAGGTTTTTTTTAACTGATGTACTTATTTTAGCGAACTTATGTCATCATATTCAGCATCAAGAAGATTTTAAGATGAGCTTAGGCATACGCAATGAGTAACATCGTTATTTGTATGAAATGGGGAACCAAATACGGTTCGGAATACGTCAATCGTTTATACAATATGGTTAAACGACATACGACAGTCGACTTTAAGATGGTCTGTCTGACGGATCGTACTGAAGGCATTGATCCTGCAGTACAATGTTTCCCTATTCCACCTTTGGCATTGCCTGAAGGTGCGCCTGAGCGTGGCTGGAACAAGCTATCTACTTTTGAGCCTGATCTGTATGGTTTGGAAGGCAATGCATTATTTCTCGATCTTGATGTAGTGATTGTCGATAATATCGATGAGTTCTTTACCTATCCGGGCGACTTTCTGATTATCCATGACTGGAAACGGCCGTGGCGTATTACCGGTAACAGTTCGGTTTACCGGTTTAAACTGGGTGCTTTCCCAGGTCTGTTACCTTATTTCCGTGAAAACTTTGATGAAATCCGTAAAAAATTCCGTAATGAGCAAGCCTATTTGTCTTGGTACGTAGACCGTGAAGGTAAACAAACATACTGGCCAGAAAGCTGGTGCAAGAGCTATAAATATCATTGCCTGCAAAAAATCCCGATGGCTTATTTTAAGCCACCTATGAAGCCTGAAGGTGCCAAAATTATTGTATTCCATGGTGAAATTAATCCGCCAGATGCAGTGAATGGTGGTGGTGGGAAGTGGTACCGTTATGTATTGCCATCGCAGTGGATTAAGGATGCTTGGCAGTAAGTTATAGAGTTTATTCAAGCTAATTGTTGATTAGAAGTATTATGGAAAAAATAGATTTTGTTATTGCGTGGGTCGATGGCAATGATGTAAAGCATCGACTTAAAAGGCAACAGTTTCAATCTACTAATATCGTAAAAGGTTCAGCAGAAGAAACTCGATTTGCTAGTAATGATGAAATCTATTTTTCAATTGCTTCAATTCTTAAATATGTTCCCTATTTTGGAACAATTTATATTATTACGGATGAACAGCAGCCTGCACATATTCATGATTTTTTCGAACAGGGATTATGTGCTCCTGAGCAGATAAAAATAATTGATCATAGAACAATATTTGCTGGTCATGAGCAATACTTGCCTACATTTAATTCTTTAAGTATTGAAACCATGCTTTGGAATATTCCAGGGTTATCAAAGTATTTTATTTATTTGAATGATGATTTCTTCTTTAATGCTTCATCTGAATTAGATGATTTTTTAGTTGGTGACCATATAAAAGTCTATGGACATTGGGAAAATAACTCCTTAATTAAAGCAAAATTTAATCTACGTAAAGGTCTTAATAAATATTTTGGTAAACCTTTACAGCCTAAATATACAATTGCTCAAATGCTTAGTGCTGAATTATGTGGATTTAATAAATATTATGAAATTCATCATCGTCCCCATATATTGGATCGTGATGTACTACAAAATTATTTTCAAAAATACCCTACAACATTAGCTCAACAGATTAGGCATCGTTTTAGAAGTGCTTTTCAGTTTTTACCCGTAGGACTTAATAATCATTTAAAAATTCGAGAAGAAAAAACAATATTGTGTGATGATATAAATATCGCTTATTTAAAAAATGAGACTTTAGTATCTACATTTTTATCAGACCTGAATAATCCAGCTGTTAAATTCGGTTGTATTCAGAGTTTAGATCAATTTGATCCAAAAGAAGCAGAAAAGGTATCTTTTGCTTTAATTGCTAAATTTAAAAACTATTTACCTCTATCTATTCAGTATTAAGAGTTAATCATGAAAGTTGTAACTTATTTAATTAATTTAGACGGAAGTGATGAGCGTCTAGCTGCAGCAACTCAGCAGCTTAATAGTGTGGGCTGGAAGTTTGAGCGTTTTTCTGCAGTCGATGGTCGTGGCAAGGCTTTAACTGAATTTTCCAACTATGATGATCAAGGTGCGCAACAGATTTTAGGTCGTAGCCTGATGAATTCAGAGCTAGGATGTTACTTGAGTCATTACGGCTGTGCTGAGAAGTTTTTGAATACTGATGCAGATTACCTGGTTGTGCTTGAAGATGATATGAAGATTGATCCAGACTTTAAGACAAAGCTGGATGGTCTGTTTGAATATCTGGACCAACATAAAGAACTAGATTGGTATTTAATTAATATTGCCGCCAAAAAGAAAAAGCTGGCAAAAGATATTACCCAGATTGAAGATATGAGTGTCTGGCATGCCTTCTACTTTCCTATTCGCGGTTTGGGGCTAATCTGGTCACGTCAAGGTGCTCGAGCGTTTGTAGAAGCTGGTAAAACCATAAACATGCCGGTAGATATTTTCTTCCAGACTTGGCTGAGTAAGAATGGTAAAGGTTTAGGGGTATGGCCAGCCTTGGTTCGACCTGCTGGTCTGGATAGTGATATTTTGGGAACAGTGGCTTCTGAGGGTGTGTCACGTAAGGAAAAAGAAAATCGTAGTTTATCGTATGGGTTGAAAAAGCAGAAACGTATGTGGCGTGATAAGTTTTATGCTGTGAAACATTTCATGTAATGAGTCTCATATTGTTTATGCTGCTTTAGTTGTATAAGTATTTAACTTATACAACTTTGTTTAGAGGTAGTATGCAAATTTTATTATCTTTTTCTAATTGGGTTATATATTCTTTTTCACCTGTCCAATTGTGACCAGCCCATCCTTCAAATGAAAAGCCATGTAAACAGATTTTAAAATCATTAAAATTTGGATTTGTTAAGAAGTAGTATAGGGCTAGAAAGCCTGTACTAAGAATATTTTCTGAATTATTGATACTATTAATAGCATCCCAATAAATATTTTCGTCTAAAATGGATACTGTAAATCCATGATTTTCAATAAATTCTTTATAGTAAATATTATTCCAATTAGGTTTTTTAACTGTTGTGAACAAATTTTTTTTCGTCCAATCTGGATTAATTTTTTTTATTAAATTATCACTATAAGGGAATATTATTTTTGTGTCTGTTGATAGAGTAGATGTAAACTTCATAAATTTACTATTTTTTTTGAATTTTTTATTGGCTAAATCACATGTATTTGCAACAAATAGATAATCAGTTCTATTACCTGTAGGTTGAATTGTTGAATTTTTAGGTATATTAAAGCGTACAATTACATCATTATTGCTGATGTGATTATTTATATCATAAACATAATCAGAATTGGCAATTAAAA
This sequence comes from Acinetobacter sp. L-24, assembly GCF_056857555.1. The sequence goes on from NZ_JBSXNI010000047.1 coordinate 208,042, forward strand.
TTATTCTTTTCATTTGCTAGTCTCTATGTTTTTAAGGTCTATGTAGTTAAATAAACCAGAACTTTTAAGCTTATTTGCAAAATTTATATTTATACTTCTAAAGTTTGATTTAGTGAAGTTATGGTTAATTAATTTTTGTGAAAATTCTCCTGTTTTGGCTTTATTGATAGCTTCTAATAATTGAAAGCTATTTGCAGGTTGAACAGAAATTAATTTTGAAGTATCTAAACCAACTGCTTTTATTAAACTATAAAACTTAGAAGAATATCCAATTAAACTAACTTTATGCCCAGATAAAAACCCCCAATAAGCGCCATGGAAAGAGTTAGTAATAATTTCATCACAATTTTGAAATGCTTGTTTTAATTCTATTTCAGTACAATTATTATATAAGATTTGATACTCAGGGTAATTTATTTTTAGAGTTTTTGTTAAATTTGGTGAGGTTATTCTTTTATCATAATTTAAAAAAATTAGAATATTTTTATTTAGTATATCTAAGTCTAACATAGAATGTAGACAACTCACACAGGGTAAGAAATGAGTATCATCCACACAATCAATATCTCTACTTCCCCATTCTAAATATGGTAATTCATGAATGAATTTAGGAGTCATTTTTTTATTGGATTGACCTACTCCCCATAAAATACAATTTTTAGGATCTAGGCTTAAAAAATCAATTTTTTTTTGATAGAGGGAATCCTCTACGCCTCCTCCTAAGATATTTATCCTTTGCTTGGATTGGAATTCAAAATAATGTTTTGGTGAGCATAAATCATCACCAATATTATAATGCCTTGGTTTTTGATGAATAAATCGAACGTTTGACTCTTTGTTTAAATCTGGTTCTATTATGAAATATTTTAATTTCTTTATTAAAAGTTTAAAGGAAGTGAACATAAAAAAATAATAAATTAAAACCTAGACTAGACATATTCTATCTAGAATAATCTTTCTTTGAAAGATTATTTTTAGCACAATTTTTCCCCCTTTACTTTCCTAAACCGCTTATACCCCCACACATACTGCTCTGGAGCGATATTAATCATACGCTCCATTTCTTTATTTAAGGTATCCACAGAAAGCTGTAAGTCTTTAGACAAAATATCACTGGATAATTCAGTCACATGAATGTCAAATCCACTTAAATCGTCATGACGTAGGCAACTCAGACCAATCACAGCACATTGTGTCCTTGCAGCCAATTTGGATAACAGTGTAGAAGACAGGGCATTCTGACCATAAAAAGGTGAATAGATCCCACCACTTTCCTTAGGCACATGGTCGGGCAGGATCGCAGCAAAACCACCCCGTTTTAAATGCTTGAATAAAGCCCGTACACCAGTTTCATCAGTCGGAACAAGGGTTGCATTTAAGCGTTGACGCGCTTCCAGCATGAACCGATCTACATCCGGGTTTTTACTTGGCTTATACATGATGACTGGACTAGTGTGCTGATTCACCCAGGCATTCAGTAGTTCCCAGGTGCCAAAGTGCGGCACGACTGCCAAGGTTCCATTTGGATTTTTCAGTGCATCAGTGAAAATTTCTGGATGATAAATGTTCCGGATTTGTTTTAATGCAAACTCTGGTGCAGAACCCCATATTTTGACAGATTCTGCATAAGTCATACATTGACTTTGAACACTTTGTTTTGCCAGTTGTGTACGCTCCGATACTGACAATTCCGGATAGGCAATTCCTAAGTTAATTTCTGTGCTACGGCGAATCGATGAGTTCGTTAGATACAGGATTGATCCAACACTTTTTGCTAAATTTTGGATTAATCTGAGCGGAAGCTTAGAGAAGTTTTTGAGTAATGCGTACATGGTGTCCAAATGACTTGATTAAGCTTCTTTATCCGGATTGCCTTTCAGCACCATATAAATCAAACCGACAAAAATTACCAGTGCACCTAAAATACTGCTCAGGCAGAAGTACACAATACGGTCATTGGTGTCCAGGTTAAACAGGTTGTTTGCAAGGATATAGCGCATGAACAGCCATTGTACGACTGAAAATACGATCAGCATGATGCCACGGTTACGAACAGCAGGACGCATCGCCATTGCCAAATCACCTAAAAGTAGAAACTGAAGCTATTATGCCACTGTCGTGCAGGCTTCTCAATGCAATAAAAAAGCCCTGCTAGAACAGGGCTTTTTTATTCAAATCATCAAGAAATTATTCTTGAGATTCAGCTTTTGGTTTTTCACGTAAGCGAATACCAAGGTCACGCAGCTGGTTTGATTCAACTGGTGCTGGTGCTTGCGTTAATGGACATTCAGCAGTCTTGGTTTTCGGGAATGCAATCACGTCACGAATAGAAGAACCGCCAGTCATGAGCATCACAAGACGGTCAAGACCAAATGCCAAACCACCATGCGGAGGCGCGCCATAACGTAATGCATTTAACAAGAAACTGAATTTCTCTTCCGCTTCTTCTTCACCAATACCAAGTGCTTCAAAGATCGCTTTTTGCATTTCAAGATTGTGAATACGCAGTGAACCACCACCGATTTCAGTACCGTTCAAAACCATATCGTAAGCAACAGACAACGCAGCACCTGGATTGTTCTTCACTTCTTCTACGCTTGATTTTGGTAGCGTGAATGGGTGATGCACAGAGGTCCATTTACCATCATCAGTTTCTTCGAACATTGGGAAATCAACAACCCAAAGTGGCGCCCACTCACAAGTTGCAAGTTTCATATCATGACCGATCTTCACACGAAGCGCGCCCATGGCATCGTTTACAACTTTGGCTTTGTCTGCACCGAAGAATACGATGTCGCCATTTTCAGCGCCAACACGTTTCAATAGATCAAGTACGATTGGCTCGATGAATTTCACGATTGGAGATTGAAGACCTTCGATGCCTTTTTCAAGTTCGTTGACTTTGATGTAAGCCAAACCGCGTGCACCGTAGATGCCTACAAATTTGGTGTATTCATCAATCGCGCTACGTGGCAGTGAACCCGCACCCGGTACGCGAAGCGCAACGATACGACCTTTAGGATCTTTAGCAGGACCTGCGAATACTTTGAACTCAACGTCTTGCATCAAGTCTGCAACGTCAACCAGTTTCAACGGAATACGCATATCTGGTTTGTCAGATGCATAGTCACGCATTGCATCGTTGTAGGTCATGCGTGGGAATTTATCAAACTCTACGTTTAGAAGTTCTTTGAACATCTTCACGGTTAAAGTTTCCATTAAATCCATAATGTCATCGTCACTCATGAACGATGTTTCAACGTCGATTTGGGTGAATTCAGGCTGACGGTCAGCACGTAAGTCTTCATCACGGAAACATTTCGCGATTTGGTAGTAACGATCAATACCGCCGACCATCAACAACTGTTTGAATAGCTGTGGCGATTGTGGAAGTGCGTAGAAGCTACCGTTAGATACGCGGCTTGGCACTAAATAGTCACGCGCACCTTCAGGCGTTGCACGAGTTAAGATCGGAGTTTCAACGTCTAGGAAGCCATTGTCTTCGAAGTAGTTACGAATCAGGTTGGTTAACTTAGAACGGAAGCGCAAACGATCTAGCATTTCTGGACGACGGATGTCCAAGAAACGGTATTTCAAACGAATTTCTTCAGAAATATTGGTGTTTTCGTCATTCAAAGGGAATGGCGGAGTTTCAGACTGAGCAAGAACTTCAATTTCTTTGCCCAAGACTTCGATTTGACCGCTCACCATATTGGCATTTTCTGTGCCTTGATAACGGCGACGCACACGGCCTGTAATTTTTAATACAAATTCTGAACGTACTTTATCAGCAGTTGCGAATGCTTCAGGAGTATCTGGGTCAATAACCACTTGAACAAGACCATCACGGTCACGCATGTCAAGGAAGATGACACCACCGTGGTCACGGCGACGGTGTACCCAACCGCATAATGTTACGGTTTGGTCAATTTGAGCTTCGGTTAAAGAACCGCAGTAATGAGTTCGCATCATAGCGTTAGAAATCCAACTATATGGGTTAAGGTCAGCGAATACGTAAACAGCGTACCGCTTTGAGTAAAGGTAGGATTATGCCTCTTTGGGCATGTTGTCACAAGAACTTGGGTCAAAAACAATATCATTTTAAAGTGAATAGAGGAAAAGCCAGTGCTTTGTTTAACCCATCCTGCGACCTCTGTCTAAAAATAAAAACAATAAACAGCCCAGACTAAAGGTGATCAAAAAGCCTTGACTAAATTCATTGATCGAGCGACCAGTAAAATAATAGAGGTCTGATTGCCAGACTTCAGTAGAAATATAGCGCGCATAATCCCAGACCGAAAATAGGCCGGTAAATATAGAAAAGAGCAATAAGCCCCAGGCAAACGATTTGATTTTTAGGCTGACTGCAAGATATTGCTGATGAGTTTTATAATAATGCACACTCATCCACAGCATAAACGGCAAAACGATCACAGACGTGCCGATCTGTAAAATCCGGTGCAGCGGATAACTGTTGCCAAATAGCTGAAACTGTTGGGCTAAGACTTCATGAAAGGCAAAAGTTCGAAAATCGACATGGGTTAGTCCATCCCAGATTAAATGGGTGGCTGTACCAATGATGACTGCCAGACACATCACCAGGATGAATTTTAGTGCTGAAAGGATATTGTGAATCTTTAAATCATGCTGAATACCGATGAAACGGTAAATCACGGGCCGGTAAATCAGGTACCAGACGGCACAAAAAGCCAAACCAATCCAGAGATCTGGATGAATCAGCGAAGACCATAAATGGGTGATATTCGAATTAGTATGAGTAAACAAGCGATGCAGATCGGGAACCATGCTCCCAATTGCCAGCGCAGCAACAGGAAGTCTATTCCCAGTCAAATATGAAATAGGTGGAGCAAGCACAGCATGCGATAAGGTAAAGGGCATAAAGACAATGTTTTAATGTAATCAAAAGTATTCAAAGGACATTCTAATAAAATATAGCACTGATTATCGTAAAGGATTGCAAAAATAATGAAATGTTATATTATAACATTAATCCAGATTACTGAATTTGAGCTTCGGTCATGTCCTTCCCTAAGAATCTAATAACATTGTCAATTTTTGCTGTAGTTGCGCCTACAGTATTTGCAGAGCAATCCTCATCTTCTATCCCGGTTCAGACCATGGACACTATTCAGGTGCAAGCTCATCCATTGGTGCAGACTGCGGCGGATTTCGCGGTTGCAGATCAGGTCGTGGATCAGAAAGCGCTATCTGAACGTGCCACCACCATTGGGGATGCCTTGGCAGATGAGCTGGGTGTTTATTCTAATCAATATGGTTCAGGCTCAAGCCGTCCTGTGATTCGTGGTCAAGATGGTCCACGTGTGAAAGTGTTGCAGCATGCTTCTGAAACAGCGGATGTATCCACTTTGTCTCCTGACCATGCAGTAACCGTTGATCCGATTCTGGCAAAACAGATGGAAGTAATTCGCGGTCCATCAACCTTGCTTTATGGTGCCGGTACAGTCGGTGGTCTGGTGAATGTCACTGATCAAAAAATTCCGACCCAGATGCCTGAAGATGGTTTGGAAGGTACAGTCGGCCTGCGTTATAACTCAGGCAGTGATGAAAAACTGGCAAGTGCTGGTGTGACAGCGGGTATTGGTGAAAACTTTGCTTTGCGTGTAGAAGGCTCAAAACGTAAAGCCAATGATTATATTGCACCGGATTATTTTCATGAGCATGATGACGAATTAGAAAAAGAACGTCGTGTGGGCAATACTTTTGCTGAAGGGCAAACAGTCAATATTGGCGGATCATGGATTCATGATCGTGGTTTTGTCGGTCTGTCTTATAGCAACCGTCAGGATCAGTATGGCTTGCCAGGGCATAGTCATGAATATCATGGCTGTGTTTTACATGGCGATCATTTTCATGGTTGTCCAACACCTGACCCAGATGCACCAGTCCATGAAGAGCATGGTGGACCATGGGTAGATTTAAAATCTGAACGCTATGAAGTACGCACCGAACTGGAACAGCCTTTTGCCGGTGTTGAAAAACTACGTGCACATGCCAGCATTACCGATTATGAACACGATGAACTTGAAGAAAATGAAGTGATCAGTAACTTTAAAAGCAAAGGTTATGACGGTCGTTTAGAGTTGGTGCACGTGCCAGTTGCAGGTTGGGAAGGGGTGATCGGAACCCAGATTTCACAGCAAAAAATTAATCTTGCCGCATCAGAGCATGACCATCATGAAGATGGCGATGAGGACGATGAAGAACATCATGTTCATGGTTCAGGGGTCGTGATGCCGGACACAAAAACTGACAAATTCAGTCTTTTTGCTTTAGAACATAAGCAACTTGGCGATGTGCATGTTGAACTTGGTGCGCGTGTCGATCATCAAAAAGTGAAAGTAGATTCGGATCAGAAAGATTATTCGGGGACTGGTGTCTCTGCATCCGCTGCTGCCAACTGGGAATTTGCACCGAATTACAAACTTTCTGTAGTGGGATCTCATCAGCAGCGTTTGCCTTTAGCTCAAGAACTCTATGCTAATGGCTTGCATTTTGCGACCAATACCTATGAACTCGGTAATCCTGATCTCGATAAAGAAACTTCAAATAATCTCGAATTAGGTCTGCATTATGAAGGGGATAAACTGGATTACCATGTGCATGTCTATCACAACTGGTTTGATGATTATATCTATGGCGAAACGGTAGCCCAGAAAGGTAATTTACGTGGCGTGCAATATACCCAGGACAAAGCCAGATTCTATGGTACAGAAGCACAAGCCGGGTATCAGATAAATGATATGTATAAGCTCAGCGTCTTTGGGGACTATGTACGTGGCAAGATTGAAGGCGAAAATGCACCACGTGTACCTGCAGGTCGCTTAGGCACCAAAGTAGAAGCAGACTTTGCCGATGGCTGGTCAGGTTTGGCTGAGTATTATCATGTCTTTAATCAGGACAAAATCGCCAGCTATGAAGATGAAACCCAAGGCTACAATATGGTGAATGTTGGCCTGAGTTATGCCAATAGCATTGCAGATAACAATGCTTATCGAGTTTATTTCAAGGCCAATAACTTGCTCGATGATCAGGTGTATTCACATACTTCCTTCCTGTCGAATATTCCGCAGGTGGGTCGCAACTTTACTGTCGGCGTGCAGTATGATTTCTAACAGGTCTACTGAAATAATCGACCAAATCATCTAGATCTCACTGAAATCTACTTGAAAAATCATAAGATAAAACCTAGCCTGAGTATATTGGGTTAGGTTTTTTCTTATGCGTATCTTTCAACGAATTCACAATAAATTGAACTGGTCGAATCGCCGTTATGCGACTTTGATCATTAGTATGCTGGCTGTGGGTTATTTGGCTTCGGCAATCTACCACACGTATAAGCCTTTGCCGGAAGGTCTGAATTACACGGGCAAACTGCGTCATGCCGAAGTCAAGTTTCTGGCCGATCAGACTTATCTGGATGCCGAAGGAAAACAGCATTTAGATCATCGCATTTTTAATGAAATGCTGAAAATGATTGAAGAGGCCAAATCGCTGATTGTGCTGGATATGTTTTTATTTAATCAGCAAACCGGTGCATCTACGCAGCATCATCAGGCACTGAGTAAACAGTTGAGTGATGCTTTAATCAGTAAGCGTCTGCTGCAGCCTGAGGTAGAAATCAAATTTATTACCGATCCGATCAATTCGGTCTATGGTGGAATTAGATCCGAGCAGTATCGGGAATTACGTCAGCACGGTATTGATGTGATTGAAACCAATCTGACGCCGTTGCGGGCTTCCAATCCAAGCTGGTCCGGCTTCTGGTATATCTGTTGCCAGGGCATTGGCAATAATCCGGAAACAGGCTGGTTGCCGAATCCATTTGGAACAGAAAAAATTACCCTGCGCAGTTATTTTGATTTGTTTAACTTTAAAGCCAATCATCGCAAAACTATGGTGGTGGATACCGATCAAGGCTGGAAAGCACTGGTCACGTCCATGAACCCGCATGATGGCAGTTCGCGGCATTCCAATATTGGCTTATTGGTCTGGGGTAGCACAGCCGTCGATATTCTGAAAACAGAACTGTCTGTAGGCATGATGTCACAAGCGAATATGCCAGCTATTGTCGTTGGGGATTTTCAGGCAGACATTAGCCAACCACAAGTTCAGGTGCTGACTGAAAAAGCCATTTATGATGCGATTCTGAATCTGATTCAGACCGCGAAAGCCAGTGAACAGATTGATCTGGCAATGTTTTATCTGTCTGAGCGAAAAATTATCAAAAGTCTGATAGCGGCCCATGAACGTGGTGTCAAAGTCCGGATTTTACTCGACCCAAATAAAGATGCCTTTGGCCGTGAAAAGAATGGAATTCCAAATCGGCAGGTGGCTTCAGAATTGCACGAAGCGGGTATAAATGTACGTTGGTGTCATACTCAGGGTGAGCAATGTCATAGCAAGATCCTAATGAAGCGCAATGCTCAGCAAGCTGAAATGATTTTAGGTTCGGCCAATTTTACGGTACGCAATTTGAAAAACTATAATCTGGAAACTAATATGCGCGTGGTGGGTCAGCCTCAGGCCGAAGTCTTCCGGGATGCCCAGCAATATTTTGAGGGTGCATGGTCAAATCTAAATGGCCGTTCGATGAGCGTAGATTACACTCAATATGCAGAAAACTCGTTCTTTAAATATTGGCTGTATCGTTTTATGGAATGGAGCGGCTGGTCGACGTTTTAATTTTAAATCCCTCCTGACCTCCCTTTTTAAAAAGGGAGGAAAGTCCCTCTTTGAAAAAGAGGGAGTTAGGGAGATTTTTTATTATCAGCTTTTTGATTCTGGATTCGGCGGAACCAGCTGATCCAGCTCTTTATCCGTTAATTCATCCAGCTCAGAAATATCGGTTTTAATTTTCCATTGCGCTTCATCATCAACCGGATTTGGTAAACGCGCTTCTAACCAGTCACAAACTACATCGGGTGGGAAATCTGCGTGATTACACTGGATCACCCAAGACAGGAAATCTTTGGCTACACCATTCATATATGGCGGTGGCGAAACTGGAAGGAACTGAGTTGGGAGGCGTTCATTTTTAGAAATATAATTCAGGACATGACCTAATTCTTGCACAGTTTGCCAAGCCAGCGGATGATTTACATTGATCTGAAACTTAAACCACCATGCCTGTTTACCATCTGAACCATAGCTATCAATCCGTTCTTTCTGAACACTCGGCACTTTAGAAAAATATTCATGTAAACGATCGAAATTTAAATCAGACACAGTATTCAACTCGAAACATTAAAAAAAGTAATTTTAGCATAAAGCAGTAGCCTGCCGACGTGCCTGTCAGATTGAAAATAGGCGAGCGCATTACAAAAAATTGCAGCTCCAATGAGCTTATCCATATTTTCTGCACCTATTTTGTTTAAAATATAAGCAGATTATTCGGAGGAAGCTCAAATGAGAATCGTACTATCGAGTGCAATATTGGCTGCATTGCTATTAGGAGCTTCTGCACAAAGTATGGCTGGCAATGCTTGGGTGGGTTATGGTGGTGTAGATCGATCCACACCGAATTATCGCAGCGCTCCACGATCTTATGATCCACCACGGCAGCATTATCCGCAACGTCCGCTGCCACCAAGACCACATTACCCGCAACGACCACCATATTGGGGCTATCCACCTGCACAGAGTCAAAGTGGATTAAACATTCAGTATCAGGCACCGACCACTATTTATCAAAATTCGAATAGTTATAGCTGGGTCAATGGTGATCCGAATGTTGCCCGGATTGAAAGTTCGAGATATACGGTAATTACCGATTGGCAGCGTTTAGGGTTACCAGCACCACCGCGTGGCAGCTACTGGATTTATGAAAACGGACGCTATGTGCTGGTGCCGAATCGTTAAACTGCTCTAAACTCTGAACGGATAATTCAGTTATAAACGTCAATAACTCAAAAAGACCAAAATAGTTCCCTCTCCTGTGAGGAGATGAGTAGCACTGCTACGCAAGGGAGAGATTGCTTGAGATAAATCTCCCAAAACCCTAAACGAGGCTTAAGTATTACTTTAAGCTGAAGTGCAAAAAAAAGAGGGCTTAAAAGACTATGCCAATTCATCATCTTCTGGACGCGGTGTTTTGCCAAGGGGTAATGGCTTTTCACTATGTTTGTCACGAATCACGGATGGATAAGTCCATGAGGCATAGCGCACCACTAATATCGCAAAGGCCAGAATCAGAATCGAACCGGTAATAATCACCAGATCCATGCTGGCTTTATGCGTGTGTTGAATATCTGCAATCAGCAAACGGGTCAGTGCAGTAATGGCAATATAAATCAGGAAACGTACTGGCATATGGTTGGTTTTGAAATAGATGCCGACCATGGCACCAAGTTCCAGATAAATAAACAACAGAAGAATGTCGTCAATGGTGGCGAACTGTTTCACGGTCAGAATGTCAATGACGGTATGGCCAGCGGACCAGATCACCATACAGCCAATAATAAACAGCGCAATATAATGAAAGCTTTCTACAGCAAGATTACCAAGACGGTCGAGGAGGGCTTCAAATTTTTCAATTTTTGGACGTGATTTAGACATATTATCCTCCTGATTTTTCATATGAAATAAAGATAGTTACAGAATAACGTGCAAAGATCATGCACAGAATGATTGAATGAAAAATAAAGATTAAATTATTTGAACTTTTGCGCTTTTTTTAGACTAAATTGCTATATTGTATGGGTGGTAACATTGAATAAATAGGAGAAAAAAGTGTTAGATAAAATTCAAACAAAAATTAGCCAATTAGAAGCCGGAAAAAAATTAATCCTCGGCGTAGGCATTAAGGCTGAAGATATGCAAAAGGTGGTGGAACTCTGCGAGTCTTTAGAGTCAGAGGGGAATATCAAAATTGTGAATAAACATCTGAATCCGAAGAGCAATAATCAGCCGGATACCTTACTGATTCAAAAAGTTTAATTGTTGCATTTTCATAAAAAAACGCCTGCTGATGCAGGCGTTTTTTATTGCAGATTTTCAGCTTAAGCTTGAGTCGTGAAATAATCTTCAGAGAAGTTCATGATGACGTCAGAACCTGATTTCACTTTAGTAATGCGTAATGCCAGTTCAGGCAGAATGCGTTGTACAAAATAACGTGCCAGAGCGAGTTTATTTTGATAGAACTCACCTTCTTTATTTTTCGCTGCATTGGCAATGCGCGCAAACATATAAGAGAAACTCAACAGACCTACAGCGTGCAGATAGTCGACTGCGGTCGCATTCGGAAAGTCATGACTTTCTCTTGCTGCTTCCAGAATATACTGAGTCACTGATTCAACTTCAGTCGCTGCATCCAGTGTGGCATCTTTAATGAAGTTCAGGTCTGCATCCAGACTATTGGCAAAGTCACGGATTTCAGAGATATATTCAGAGATATATTCGCCGCCACATTTAATGGTTTTACGGCCGATCAAATCTTGTGACTGTACGCCGTTGGTGCCTTCATAGATCTGGGAAATACGCAGGTCACGGATACATTGCTCCAAGCCCCATTCACGGATATAGCCATGACCACCGAAGACCATTTGTGCATCTAATGTCGCTTGGAATGCGGTATCCGTTAAATACGCTTTCGCGATTGGTGTTAATAGCGCAACACGGTCATTGGCTTTTTTCACCGCTTCAGGATCAGTCGAGAATTTGGTGATATCCAACTGTTGACCTACATACACGGCGAATGCACGTGAAGCTTCATTATTGGCACGTACATTCAGCAGCATACGGCGTACATCACCATGCACTAGAATACTGTCCGCAGGTTTGTTTGGTGATTGAACGCCAGCCGCGCTGCGACCCTGTAAACGGTCTGTCGCATATTGCGCAGCGTTTTGATAAGCGAATTCAGAAGCACCTAGGCCTTGGATACCCATCGACAGACGTTCATAGTTCATCATCACGAACATTGCAGCGAGACCTTCATTTTCTTTACCAACGAGGTAACCTTTCGCACCGTCAAAGTTCATGACACAAGTTGCTGATGCCTTGATTCCCATCTTGTGTTCGATTGAACCTGGGCCGACCGGGTTACGTTCGCCAATAGAACCATCTTCATTGACCAAGAATTTCGGTACGATGAAGAGGGAAATACCACGAGAGCCGGCAGGCGCATCTGGGGTTTTTGCCAGAACTAAATGAATGATGTTTTCCGCCAGGTCATGGTCACCGCCAGTGATGAAAATCTTGGTGCCGCTGATGCTATAAGTGCCGTCTTCGTTACGTTCAGCTTTGGTCTTGATAATACCCAGATCAGTACCGGCATGTGGTTCAGTTAAGCACATGGTGCCTGACCATTCGCCCGAATAAATTTTAGGTAAATAGGTTTCTTTTTGTGCTTGTGAAGCATAGCTATTCAACGCCATGCCTGCACCAACAGAAAGCAGTGGATACAGCATGAAAGACGGGTTGGTCGCGAACAGCATTTCATCAGAAAGTACTGTCAGCATTTTCGGCATTTCCTGGCCGCCCCATTCCATATCTGCGCCCAGACCAATCCAGCCGCCTTCTGCATATTGTTTGAATGCTTCTTTAAAGCCAGCAGGTGTGGTCACATTGCCATTTTCAATTTTTGCGCCTTCTTCATCACCTGTACGGTTCAGTGGAAGCATGACGTTTTGCGAAAATTTTGCCATTTCTTCAAGAATCGCTTCTGCTGTCCCAGCATCCAGATGCGCTAGATTTTCATTGGCCTGCCAGAACGGTTCTGCATTGAAGACATCGTTCAGGATGAATTTCATATCGGCAAGTGGCGCGTTATAAATTGGCATGGTGTGTCACCTGTTTATTGTTTGATTAAATGAGTTTTAATCAGTCTAAAACACTCAAAATCTGAATGTTAGACGACTAAAGGTTAATTCTGTAACTCTTTATAAAGAAAAAGGACTGCCTGTTGATTGACCGTCCTTTTTCTGAAATGTAGCTAGTCTGAGACTAACTTAGAATGCAAAGTGTTCCGCATCCAGGTTCATCAATGGCTCTACACCTGTCGCAATCACTTCAACGTGTGAACGAACGCGTGGCAGGATTTTCTTGAAGTAGAAGCGTGCTGTCGTCACTTTGGCATTGTAGAAATCAACCTCAGTGGTGCCCGCAGCCAGTTGCTCCTGAGCAACCAATGCCATACGTGCCCATAGGTAAGCTAGAGTGACATAACCAGAGAAGTAGAGGTAATCGACTGCAGCCGCACCCACTTCTTCAGGGTTTTGCATCGCGCGCATACCAATCTGCATGGTCAGATCGCCCCATTCTTTGTTCAAGGCAGCCAATGGTTCAACGAATTCTTTCATTGCAGCATTGTCTTTGTGCGCTTCAGCAAATTTATGGATGATCTTGGTGAAGTCTTTCAACATTGCACCTTGCGTACCCAATACTTTACGGCCTAACAAGTCTAGTGCCTGAATTTCAGTGGTACCTTCGTACAAGCAGGCGATACGTGTATCACGTACGATCTGCTCCATACCGTGCTCAGAAATAAAGCCGTGACCACCAAATACCTGTACACCGTGTTTCGCAGCTTCAGAACCAGTTTCAGTCAGGAACGCTTTTGCGATTGGTGTCAGCAATGACAGGATGTTGTCTGCAAATTTACGGTCTGCTTCTTCTGCAGCATGTTCAACTACGTCAGCATATTGTGCTAACAGGTAAACCAGTGCACGACCACCTTCTGCATATGCTTTTTGAGTTAAAAGCATGTTACGTACCGCAGGATGCACAATGATTGGATCTGCTTCTTTTTCAGGTGCTTTAGGACCAGAAAGAGAGCGCATTGCCAGACGATCTTTTGCGTATGCAAGCGCGCCTTGGAATGAACCTTCAGATGCTGCAAGACCTTGAACTGCTGTACCGATACGTGCTGTGTTCATGAACGTAAACATGCAGTTCAAGCCGCGGTTTTCAGGTCCAATCAGGAAGCCTTTAGCATTGTCAAAGTTGATGACACAAGTCGCGTTACCATGAATACCCATCTTGTGTTCGATCGAACCACAACGTACACCGTTACGCTCGCCAATAGAACCGTCAGCATTTAGGTTGAATTTTGGCACGATGAATAATGAGATACCTTTGGTACCTTTCGGTGCACCTGGCAGGCGAGCAAGTACGATATGGATAATGTTCTCTGCCATGTCGTGTTCACCAGCAGAGATAAAGATTTTCTCGCCAGAGATTGCATAGCTACCGTCCGCTTGTGGTTCAGCTTTGGTACGGATAATACCCAGGTCAGAACCCGCATGGGATTCAGTTAAGCACATGGTACCCGTCCACTCACCTGAAACCAGTTTAGGCAGGTAAGCGTCTTTTTGTTCAGCTGAACCATGATGTTCTAAAGTACGAACCGCACCGTGAGACAGGCCAGGGTACATGCCCCATGCCCAGTTCGCAGTACCCACCATTTCAGAAATCGCGATACCTAAAGAGTTCGGTAAGCCTTGACCGCCGTATTGTTCTTCAGCAGAAAGAGAAGGGAAGCCAAGCTCGATGTATTTTTGGTACGCTTCTTTAAAGCCAGTCGGAGTCGTAACAACGCCGTCATTCCAGGTACAGCCTTCACGGTCACCGGTCTGGTTGATCGGAGACAATTCGTTTTCACAGAAGTCGGCCGCAGCTTCTAAGTACTGATCTACCAGCTCACGGCTTACGTTTTCTTGGAATGCAGGGAGATTTGCATAGTGTTGTTCAGCATTTAATAATTCATGCAACACAAATTGCATATCACGTAAAGGCGCTTTGTATTGTGGCATATCGGTTTCCTCAATACTGGTTGAACCAGCGTTATAATCTTAGATGAACTAAAACCTGTCTTCACTGACACGGTTTGGAATGATCTAATCGTGCAACAACTTCCCCTGCGGTACAAGCTTTTCGGGGTGTTTTCTTGGTGACTGTAAAGTCAAAGATTAATCTGCATGACGCATTAAAGGTCTTGAGTATAAAGACTTTAGCCATATTCTGCAGGAAACGAATAGTCAACTGTATGCATGAAAGAGCACGCAATAAAAAAGCACCCGAAGGTGCTAGTCGTGAAGCCTTGATTCCTATGCATTAATAGGTAGAGGCTGTGGGCTGGAAACGGACATGACATTTGCCATTGATAGTTTGTTCGCTCATCTTGATCTGTGCAGCAGTCCCGTCTTTTTTGCCTTGACAGGCTTGCAGCATGGCTCGTTGATGTGCCTGATGTTGAGCGAGGCGCTGATCAAACTGTTTAGTCAATTCTGCACGTTTGGCATCCGTCATGACTTCACCGTGCATCATGCCTCTACGCATATCAGCACGCATTGGACGATGCTCAGCTTTCATGTCGCGATGGCTTTTCATCTCTTTACGATCTGCTTTAAAGACCATCTTGCAGGTGCCGTCTATGGTTTTATCGCCAGTCTTGATTTGAACGGCCGAGCCCACAGCTTTATTGTCGCAGGCCTGTTGAAGCTGTTTGGCAAACTGCATGCGTTCTGCACGCTTTGCCTTAAACTGCTCACGCTGTTCGGGAGTTAGATGCTGTTTTTTGCCTTCATGATGTTTCATCATGTGGGGATGATCATTGCTTGGCACATTGCTGGTGGATTGACAGGCAGTCAACGCACCCATTGATAAAACACTTGCACTGATTAAAGCTATTTTTGTCATGGTTTGCATTGTATTTATCCCCGTCAAGAAGCTGATTCTATGTCAGATAAAGATTAAACAATAAAGATGAAGAAACAATGAAGAGTTTTTTGCTGCGGTGTTCGCTACAATAATGAATATAGAAGAAAAATTGAGATTTTAGTTTTGAACATTCGCCGTATTCCCATTGCATTACGTCTATTTTTGACCGTGCTGTTGACCACGTTGGTCATTACCACAGTGAGCCTGGGTGTATTGCATCTGAATATGCAGCGTAATTTCGCCCGTTATGTCGCCGATGTCGAAATGCAGAAGCTAGATTATGTGATTGAAAATCTGGCAGATGTCTATGCGGTCTATCAGGACTGGGGCAACGCGATTCAGGCACAGATTCTCCAGATGGAAGGTGAAGCCGCACCAGATGATTATGACCGATTATCACGCTGGTGGCTGCGCCGTCAGTATGATATTGCCTTGCAGCAGCGTTATTTTCAGGAACAGACTCTGGCTCAGGTCGCACCCAGTATGGTAGATCCGGCGCTGCCACAACGTCAGGTCAATGAAGAAGAATTACGTGTGCTGGCATCTAATTTGCCTTCACAGTTTCAGCCCTTTGAAGGCTTGAAATTCCCGCTCAGCTCCAATCAGAATCTGTTTAGGGCTGATCGCAAGAATGGGGAACAGCCAGCACAGCAGCCGACCGGCAAGAAACAGTTTATCCAGATGCCGGATCGTCTTGGTCTCAGTTCACGTCTTTCTCTGTATGATGCCAAGCGTCGTTTTGTGGTCGGTGAGGCTTCGGATGAGCAGGTCTCTTATCGCCCAATTATGGTGAATAACCAGATTGTCGGCTATTTGGGCTTAAAACCGGTTCTGGATCAGGATGATGCCTTAAGTATCAATTTCTTTAGTAACCAGAAGCGTTATTTATTTCTGGTTTATGCACTCAGTATTTTGGCGAGTCTGATTGCGTCCCTGTTATTGGCGACTTATTTCAAAAAGCCGATTCAACGGCTGCTCAATGGCACACGTGCCTTGACTCAGGGAAATTATCAATATCAGGTTAAAGTGAACCGGAATGATGAATTAGGTGATTTATCCAATGAATTAAATGCATTGGCGGTGATTCTGGATCAGCATGAAACCTCACGCCGTCAGTGGGTGGCAGATACCTCACATGAGTTAAAAACGCCACTAGCAGTCTTACAGGCACAGATTGAAGCGATGCAGGACGGAATCCGTAAACCAACGCCTGAACATTTTGCTTCCATGCTGGCTCAGGTGAACAGTCTGAAAAAACTGACCCAAGATCTGGCCGCATTGGCACAGGTCGATGCCCAGCAATTGCAATTCTATTTCTCGACGGTGAATCCGTGGGAGGTTGTGCAGCAGGAACTCATTAACTTCCAGCCGAACTTTGAACAGGCTGAATTAGTGGTTACTGCAGATGGCGAAGGAACTGATTTAAATCTGGATCTAGATCGTTTTAAACAGATTGTGGCGAACTTGCTGAGTAACAGTATTCGCTATACTGAAGCAGGCGGGCAGGTGCATATTCATACCACACAGGATGATAAAGAATGGACCTTATATGTCGATGATAGTCCGTTTGGTCTGACTGATGAACAACTGACGCGTATTGGTGAGCGTTTCTACCGTGTCGATGATTCTCGTACCCGGGCGACTGGCGGAACCGGACTGGGTTTGGCATTATCATGTAAAATTACACAGGCGCTGGGCGGCAGCTTAAGCTTTGCACATTCACCACTGGGTGGTTTACGATGTAAGCTGAGCTTTCCTAAACAAGTGAAACCATAAAGGAAATATATTGATGAAACATGTCATGCTGGTTGAAGATGAAATCGAACTTGCACAGTTGGTGCGAGACTATCTGGAAGCTGCTGGTTTTGAGGTCAGTATGTTTCATGATGGGCAGGAAGCATATAACAGTTTTACCCAGCGTAAACCGAGTCTGATGATTCTGGACTTGATGGTGCCGCGTATGGACGGCCTGACCATTTGCCGTAAGGTACGTGAACAGTCGGATTTACCGATTATTATGGTGACTGCACGTACTGAAGAAATTGACCGTGTGTTGGGTCTGAATATGGGTGCAGATGATTATCTCTGTAAACCATTTAGTCCGAAAGAACTGGTCGCGCGTGTACAGGCTGTGTTACGTCGTCTGGATCGTAAATCAGAACCGGAAAGCAATGATTTATTCCGTATGGACAAATCACAACAGCGCATCTGGTATCAACAAAAAGCCTTGAATTTAACGCCGACCGAATTCCGTTTACTGGAGTTATTCCTGGAACATGTCGGACAGGTATATTCACGTGCGCAATTGCTGGATCATATTAATCCGGACAGTTTTGATGTGGCTGACCGTGTCATTGACAGTCATATCAAGAATTTACGCCGTAAGATTTCAGATGCGGCTGAAACCGGCAACCGTCATGAGTGGATTCAGGCGGTGTATGGGGTCGGTTACCGTTTTGAATATCCTGAAGACTGATTAAGTTTTTAATGTTTAAGAGAAGCGAATAGGTGAGAACTTATTCGCTTTCTTTATAAAGCATTATTTTTTTTGATTTTATGAAAAGAACAGTACACTTGTATAATGCCTCCTGGATCATTTTAGAGGGTTCTGAAACCTATGGTTTGGATGGTTAAGAATTTATTCTGATCGAGGGCGAAAAACTGTTGGCTATCAATATTTTAATTTATTTCAATATAATAATGAATGCAGTCTCTAGTATGCTCACAGATTAAAGGAAATCTTGCCCAATTTTTTAAAATGCCTGTTTGGGTGAAACCTGATTTAATCAGGACGTTTTTTGATCTGGTATGTTCTGCATCATAAAAAGTCTCAATTCTTTCAAGAGTGCTATTATCTTTTAAATAAGTAAGTACAGCTTTTAGTGACTCTTGCATGAACCCTTGTCCTTGAAATTTTTTTCCTAGCCCAAAGTGGATTTCCCCACAATTCTCTTTATTAAAAAACAATACAATTCCCAGAGCCAAATCGGTTTTCTGGTCGCTGACAATCCAGGCAAAATTTTTATCTGGGTCTTCCCAGTTGACCCCACACCAATTTTCCAACATGTTTTTTGTCTGACATATATTTTTATGTGGCATTCTCTGGAGGTATTTGCTCGCTTCCCAGTCTCCGAAATATTCAGTAAAGAGAGAATTTTCATCCCCAGTCTGAAATTTACGTAAATTTAGACGATCAGTTTTTATAGGCGAAGCTAATACTTTGCGAGTTTTCATAGTTATTTAATTTAAAATTCTAGCCTTAGTTTAAAAATATATGATCAGCTTCTTCTAGTACAGCTTAAATGCTCCTAAATAATTTAATTCTTTGCTGATCTACTTTCTTCAATTTTGCCACCACCAGCTTATAAGAATTCAGCACCAAATCTTTAATCAAAGATTCATCCAGATCTTCATCCTCGTAAACTGAAATCCAATGCTGTTTATTCATATGCCAGCCCGTATGAATATAAGGATAAATATCCCGCAGCATTGCACCATGCTCAGGCTCGACTTTTAAATTAATCGCAGCTTTTCCTTGCAAATGAAAAGTCAGCATAAAGACTTTATCCATGACTTTAAATACATCACAACCTTCACCAAAAGGCTGAGTGACAGTGACTTCCGGCAGTTTTAATGCAGTCGATGAAGCAACAATGTGTAGGGTCATAAGTTATGGATAGCTCATCATAAAACTGTGGATAATGCTTAAATTATCCACAGTTTTTATTTTGGATGTGAATAAATTAAGACGAACAACTCACCATGACTTCAGGCACATCACTTGGTAATGGTGCTAAATCTTCAGGCTGTTCCAAATCTGGCTGTTTTAGATAAGGCTGACTGAGTAATTTAAACAGACGACCTACTTCAGAAAAATCATCCCGCTCTGCCAGTTCAATGGCTTTCTGTGCCATATGATTACGTATAATATAATGTGGATTGATCAAGTGCATGGCGGCGTCTAACTCTTCAATATCCTGTTGTTCTCGAATGCTTTCATATTGTGTCAAAAATGCTTCAAACTGACGACGATCCAGACAATCATCTTTAAGGGCTTCATAGTCTTTATTTTGCATACGGATAAAACTTTGGGTGTAGTCCAGTTGTTCACTCTGTAAAATGCGCAGAAAGGCCATTGCGCAGTCAAAACTGTCTTTATGGAAACTTGGCAAGCCCATTTTCTGGTTTAAACCATGTTTATAATGCTCTAAAAATGTTGGCTCATAGTGCTCCAGACACGCTGCTAAATCCTGTTTCCATTGTTCTTTGTCATAATCTGTAGGGCAGAGCGGCACCAGATTGTTTAACCATTGCCACAAATTCCAGTGTCCGATACTTGGCTGCTGCTGATAGGTATAACGCCCTTGATAATCCGAGTGGTTATTGATCCAGTTCGGACGGAAGCGCTCCATAAAGCCATAAGGACCAAAGTCCAAAGTTGAACCGGTAATATTCAGGTTGTCAGTATTCATCACGCCATGTGCAAAACCAACCCGTTGCCATTTGGCAATCATCACCGCAGTGCGCTGAATAACTTTTGTGGCAAAGCTCAGAATCGGCTGTTCGGCTTGCAGGCATTCTGGATAATGCCATTCGATACATTTCTGGGTAAATTCAGCTAGTAGATCTGGCTGATACTGATTGATCCATTCAAAATGGCCGAAACGGATATGACAGTCTGAAGTACGCAACATCATCGCGCCCGGCTCTAGCTTCTCACGCTGAATACCTTGGATTGATGAAGTAAAACCAACTGCATTACTGGATGCTACACCTAAAGCATTTAAGGCATGACCTGCCAGATACTCACGAATGACTGAACGCAGTACTGCACGACCATCGCCCATGCGTGAATAAGGGGTTGCACCAGCACCTTTTAAATGCAGGTCAATGGTCTGATTATTTTTATCCAGAATTTGCGCAATCAACAACCCGCGACCATCTCCCAACTGTCCTGCCCATTGTCCAAACTGATGACCTGCATAGACCATAGCCAAGGGTTCAAATTCAGTAAAAACTTTCTGACCACTACAAATCTCGACCCATTGCGCCTTGTCTTCATCCGACCATTGCAATTGCTCTGCTAAAGCTGCATTAAAATGTCCGGCTTTCGCACCTTTTAACGGCAGCGGAACTTGATGGTGATAGAGGCGGGCGGGCAGTGTTTGATAGCGAGAGTTAAAATACATGGCATCAGTACAGGATTGGAATAAATTTACTATAACAAAGATAGCTGTATAAAACTGTTGTATAAGCGAGAGTTCACGTTATCTTTCGGACATAAAAAAAGCCCCAATCGGGGCTTTAGTGTTCAACAGCTTTTATTGAGAAACTGCAGATTTTTTCAAATTACGAACCAGTAGATTCAAGGTTTGACGATGATGAGAAAGACGCTGTTCAACCAGCTGGAATTCAACTTTCAGCTTGTCATCCATCTGATGGATTTTTTCAGCCATCGATGCTTTCTTGACCTGAATTTCCTGTTCTTTCAGCTTCGCCCAGTCATTTAAAGTTTGGGTAAATGCATCATATTCCTGTGCGATCTTGGTTTTTACCGCCGAGATATCTTCAGAAACATCATGGCCATATACCGCAAGATCCTGTTCAGCATATTTAAACTTCATTGCCAATTCCGCTTTTTTGATATTAAAGCTAGGAATGCGGCGCAAGTTTTTAGCTAAACCAAGTTTAGAACAAGTCCAGATCAACCATTTAGTTGGATCGTATTGCCACCATTTTACGCCGTTACGGTAATCGTATTGGAAAATGTGGTGATAGTTATGATAACCCTCACCCCAAGTTGCAACCGCGAGTACGAAGTTGTCACGTGCAGTATTTTCATCGGTATAAGGACGATTTCCCCACATGTGGCAAAGTGAGTTAATGAAGAAGGTCACATGATGGCTCAGGATTAAACGCATTAATCCACCCAACAGCAACACGCCCCAGACATCGCCGACTGCCCAGCCAATTGGCAATAAAATCGCAGCATGAACAGTAATCACTAAAGGAACGTAGTATTTGTCCTGAAACATCACCACTTTATCTTTTAATAGATCTGGCGCATTTTTATAGTTGGCAGCACCAGATGGATAATCACGTAACATCCAGCCAATATGTGCATACCAGAAGCCTTTATTGATCGAGTACGGGTCTTGATCAACATCATCGACATGACGGTGATGGGTACGGTGACCAGATGCCCAGAATAAAATACTATTCTGTACAGCAAATGTACCCATAATCATCAAGATGATTTTTAATGGTAAAGTGGCTTCATAAGCACGATGTGCCCACAGGCGATGGTATCCTGCTGTAATGCCGAGGCTGCTTACGCCCAGTAAAACAAACATACTGATCCAAGCGGCAGCGCTAAAATCATGGTGATACGCATACAACGGAATCGCAATCAGGGCTACGATCGGTAAAAATACCAATGCAAACACAGCAATCCAGTTGATGGGGGCTTTGGGTAAGGGAGCATTCATCTCCAACAGCACTCCTAGAACCTCGGAAGGTATAACAAAAAGCAGAAACTACTGTTGGTTTTAACAGCAGCCTATCTTGTCCATATTAGCATGTGCCCTAAGGCATCACTAGCATTATTGTACGGTTGTATTGTACTTGTCGGTAACAGAATAAGTAGGGCAGAAGTGACCATTTTGCGAGCGTAGACGGGTTCTGATTTCCGACTAAGTGACTGAGGATTATCACTCTTTCAGAAAATGGAAACCGAATGAATCAGAGGAAAATAGTTGTTCATAATTTCTACAATATTATCAGGAAATTTGCAGAATATAGAGGTTGGGCAACTTAATTTCACTTTCAAATAAAATCTGATTAAGGAAGATTCACACTTTCATTATTACATTTTCGAAATGAACTGGATCAAGAAATACCTAGATCAATCAAGGCTAAGAGAGATTATTTAGAGTTGTTGTAGCATCAATTTTGGATAATCGGTAATCACCCCCTGAATGCCCCAGTCTCGCAGCTGTTTGGCACGGGTGACATCATTGA
This sequence comes from Acinetobacter sp. L-24, assembly GCF_056857555.1. The sequence goes on from NZ_JBSXNI010000047.1 coordinate 230,761, forward strand.
CCGTCCAGACACTGATATTCAACTCGGCAGCCTGCGTGGCTTGAATCAGGTCTTTACTGGCCAGTTCATCCATCCAGCCAATATGACAGCATCCAAGTTCCAGCGCCTGATCAATGGCTTGATGTTTGACATCGGTTTCAATCAATAAACCGCGTTTTAAACGTGAGTTTTGCTGTTTAAATGCATCCAGAATTTTGGCATCAAAGCTGGTAATAATGGCTGCCTGCTCATAGCCTTGTAACTGCTTTTCGACTTCAAACGCGATTTTTTCAGCTGCTTCTTCAGATGCTACGCTTTTAATTTCGACTTCAATATGCTCAAAATTTCGAATGACATTTAAGGTTTGATCGAGCAATGGGGTCGCTTCGATTTTATTCCATTCTGACCAGGCCACTGCGTGATTATATTGGGTAAGATCTTGACGGTTACACTCGTATAGATGCTTCTGCAAACCGGTGGTACGCACAAAGTCGTCATCATGCATGATGATTAAGGCATTGTCTTTGAGCTGACGGACATCAAACTCAACGGCGCGAATGCCAATCTCCTGAATATATTGAAAACCGCCCAAGGTATTTTCAGGGGCTTCGCCACGTGCACCACGATGACCAATTATGCGCATAAGATGCTCATGAGTGGGAAAGTTAAGTTCATTTTGCGAGGGCTACGTGACAGAAGAGTGACACTTTCTATTTTCGTCAGATGTTCTGTAAAATCAAGAGACATCTGACGTGTATTTTTAGATAGCAACTTGAAACATAATTTTACTTTTCGATGCTGTCATTGATATTTTTTTGCCACAGCACTTCGGAACCGCCCTCAGCACGTTGCAGGGTACGTGATGCTACAAATAACCAGTCCGATAAACGATTAAGTAGTTGCAGTGACGCTGCCTGAATATTTTGGTCACGGTGATGTACCGACATGACGCTGCGTTCTGCACGACGGCAAACAGCGCGGGCCTGATGGGCAAAGCTACACACCAGCGTTCCGGTAGGCAAAATAAAGTCTTTGAGCATTGGTAAGGCCGCATTCATTCGGTCGATATCATTTTCCAAAAACTCAATCGATACCGGTTGCACCAGATTAAAACCCGGAATGCAGACTTCGCCGCCCAGATCAAATAGCCAGTGCTGAATCAGGCTTAAAGATTTATCCCAAGCGGCTTGATCTTTAATAGTGCTTGCTGAAATTTGTGCACGTAATACGCCAATCACGGCATTCAGTTCATCGACATCACCCAGCGCGGTAATACGCAAGTCATCTTTGGCAACGCGTGAGCCATCACCAAGCCCTGTAGTACCCGAATCGCCTGTGCGGGTGTAGATTTTACTTAAACGGTGGCCCATATGTGTTCCTTGAATTTTTAATGAAGATAATAAAAAAGGATAATGTCGGTCATAACATTATCCATAAACTGCGCTGTTTTAAAGTTTTTTGCTGTTTAGAGCTTAGTATTTAAAGGTCACGCCGGCAGAAGCGAGACGGCCACCGTTGATGTACCAATCTTTATTGCCATATTGTTCAGTTCGATATTCAACATCACCAATATTTTGAATATTCGTAAATAATTTCACTTGTGGCGTTAGATTTAAATAAGCATTTAAGTCCACAGTTGCATAACCTGAAATTTGCTCTGAATTACTATTGTTTGTATATGACTTTGACCGAGCGATAAGAGATGCACTTATTCCATACTTGTCATTTTCAAGACCTGTAGTAAGAGTTAGTGACTGCTTAGGACGATAAGCAAGCTCTTTACCATTCTCTTTGTTCTCAGTTTTTGCATAAGCATAAGCAGTGGATACAAAAAGGTCATCTTGAGCCCATTTAATACTTGCTTCTCCACCTTTTATCTTGGCAACTGCAATATTTTCATTTTGAGAGTCACCATAACCGATTAGATCTTTAATCTTGGTGTGATAAGCAGAAACTTGAGTGCTCAGATTATCTGTTAGTTTATAGTCTAAACCAAGCTCGTATGAGGTACTTTTTTCTGGAGTCAGATCAGTATTACCTCCCCATTTTGTATAGAGCTCATTTAGACTAGGGGCGCGGAATGCTGTACCAATATTTGTATAGATACTAGCATTTGGTAGAAAGTGATAGCGAATGGCACCTTGTCCAACGGTATGTGTACCAAATCGTTCATTATCTTCTAAACGGACTCCAAGTTGAGTATCTAGAAGGTTATTCTTAAATTGGTGTTGTGCATAGTAACCTTTACTTTCTACGCTTTGATCATTTGCTAGGATGCTATTAGTTTTATAGTTAGCATCGTTATAAGTTGCACCGATTAAAATGTTTTGGTACTTATTAAACTTCCACTTGAGGTTTAAATCTGCTTCATTATTTTCAGTATTATAATGGTCACCGTAATCAATGACATTTTGTTTGTCTTGAACATTTGCTAGATGAGTACCTAAAATTATATTTGGCGAAACGTGGTAACTTAGTTTGGCATTAATGATACGGTTTTTAAACTCACGTGGTGAGGTTGTTGTATTGTAATTACTGCTAAAGATACTAGTACCTTTATTTTCACTGATAGAGATGGAGCTATTTAGCAATTCTTCTTTAATATAACCAAGTTTTGCACTATATCCTTGTTGGTCAAAACTGCCAAGATCATTAGTCGGTAAATTTTCATAAATACGGGTACCATCAGTTTCTAACTGTTGGCCACTAACTTGTGCATAAAATCCGTTATTAGCAACTAAATTAGCTTTTGCAATAGCTTTATAGGTTTGATTCTCTCCATAAATACTAGTAATTTCAGCACCAGTTTTTTCAGGTTTCTTAGAGAGAAGTTGGACAACTCCACCAATAGCATCACTGCCATATTGAACAGAGGCAGGACCTTTTAAAATCTCCACTTGTTGAACATCTGTTGTATCTAAAAAAGAAGGGTATAAAGGACCATAATTATTTTGACTGTTTAAACGTGCTCCATCTTTAAGCACTAAAGTATGAACAGCGTTTGTACCACGAAGTCTAATTTCAGAAACTTGTCCAAAACCACCGCTTTGTTTGATATATATGGATGGATCACGCTGAATTAATTCAGAGATGTTTAAAATAGGATTTGATTCAATAGTCTTCTGATCAATTACTGAAATTCGAGCAGGGACATTTTCAATGTTTTCTGCAGAACGAGTTGCTGTAACCACAATGGTATCTAAAGATGCTTTCGCAACTTTTTGCTCGTTAGCAAAAACAGATGAAGTGGTCCCCAACGCAAGTGCGATCGCACCTACCAAGGCAGTAGGTTGACAATGAAGTGACATGTTAAAGCTCCCTACATTCACTTCCCCGTGAATGATTGAGTTATAGAACACAACAAGCAGGTTTCCGGACTTAAATGTGCAAAGCAGCGACTTTGCTGTATATCCACCTTCCCACATCAAGATGCAGTGGTGTAAACCGAAGAGTTTAAATTGATAGACGTTTCATTTTTTACCGTTGCGGGGGCAGTGCTGGATTTACACCAGCTTCCCTAAAGCCTGAAGGCTTGGACTTGCTGCAAAGTGAGCGCAGTATAAAGTCAGTATGAGTTATATACAATCTGCATAGAGAATAATCCGGATGAACTTTTACGCAAGTCAGAAAAATTGCATTACAATGATTTGCCCCAATCTTACAGATTGTTCAATACATTGGTAGATCTAGAGCCAACATAATATGCGAACCCGTGCCAAAATTTGTGGAATCACCCGAGTTGAAGATGTACATGCCGTAGCCAATGCTGGCTGTGACGCGATAGGATTTGTATTTTATCCACCGAGTCCGCGGCATGTCACTTTAGAGCAGGCTGAAATCCTGATTCAGTCGGTTCCAGCTTATGTACAGGCGGTGGGTTTATTTGTGAATAGTCACGCAGATGAAATCCAGGCGATTTTAAATAAAATACCGCTGGATATTTTACAATTTCATGGCGATGAAACACCTGAACAGTGTCAGGCTATCGCCCAGCAGGTCGGACGCCGCTGGTATAAGGCCATTCAGGTGAAACCTGATCTGGATGTAGTCGCAGAAATTCAAGGTTATCAAGATGCCGGCGCAAGTGCAGTGCTGTTAGACGCATGGCATCCTGAACTGAAAGGCGGCACAGGGCACAGCTTCGATTGGGACACCTTTCCCAAACTCAATATTCCCTTGATCTTGGCAGGCGGTTTAAATCCTGACAATATCGAACAGGCAATTCTCACCACACAGGCGTATGCCGTGGATGTGAGTGGCGGTGTCGAGTCCGCAAAAGGTATTAAAGACCAACAACTCATAGAACGCTTTATGCAAGGAGTCCATCGTGGATCAGCAAAGTACTAGCCAGAACAGTCAGGCAGTTGACTATACCCAATTCCCGGATGAACGCGGGCATTTCGGTATTCATGGCGGACGTTTTGTGTCAGAAACACTTATGGCGGCTTTAGAAGACTTGGAAAAGCTCTATTTCCGTATGAAAGATGATGCGCAGTTTTTGGCAGAATTTGACCGTGACATGGCGTTTTACGTCGGTCGTCCGAGTCCCTTATATCATGCTGAGCGATGGTCGAAAGAGTTGGGTGGCGCACAGATTTACCTGAAACGTGAAGACCTGAACCATACCGGTTCGCACAAAGTGAATAATACAATCGGTCAGGCCTTGCTGGCGAAGCTTTCCGGCAAGAAACGTATTATTGCCGAAACAGGGGCAGGCCAGCACGGTGTAGCAACGGCAACGATTGCAGCACGTTTAGGTCTTGAATGCGTAGTATTTATGGGCGCAGACGATGTAAAACGTCAGGCGATGAACGTCTACCGTATGCGTTTATTAGGTGCGACGGTTGTGCCGGTAGAAAGTGGCTCTAAAACCTTAAAAGATGCCATGAATGAAGCCATGCGTGATTGGGTGACCAATGTTGATTCAACCTATTATGTGATTGGTACTGTGGCAGGTCCACACCCATATCCACAGTTGGTTCGTGATTTCCAGTCGATCATTGGTCGTGAAGCACGCCGTCAGATTCTGGAACAGGCTGGCCGTCTGCCAGATGCACTGGTAGCATGTGTCGGTGGTGGATCCAATGCCATGGGCTTGTTCTATCCATTCCTGAATGACCAAGACGTGAAAATGTACGGCGTTGAAGCAGCAGGTCATGGGATTGAATCAGGCAAGCACTCTGCGCCGTTGAATGCCGGTCATGTCGGTGTCCTGCATGGTAACCGAACTTACCTGATGTCGGATGCACAAGGCCAGATCATCGAAACCCATTCAATTTCTGCAGGTCTGGATTATCCGGGTGTGGGTCCGGAACATAGCTTCCTGAAAGATATGGCCCGTGTTAAATACGTACCGATCAATGATCAGGAAGCTTTACAAGGTTTCCGCGACTTGACCAAGATTGAAGGCATTATTCCGGCGTTAGAAAGCGCACATGCTATGGCTTATGTCACTAAACTTGCACCGACCATGGACAAGGATCAAATTATTATTGCGACGGTTTCAGGTCGTGGTGATAAGGACTTGATGACCGTTGCCCGTATTGATGGCGTGGAAATGGTAGAGATGTAAGCTCCTTAAAGTCCTCTCCTTATAGGAGAGGGTTGGATGAGGTTAAATCTCACAAAAGGATAAGTTAAAAAATCGTGCTAATAAAAATTAGCACGATTTTTTATTGAGTAGATTTTGAAAAAACATGCCTGTATGGAATTAAGAAAATTCACCTTGCGCGCGCTCTTTGGCCCATTCGCGTAAAACAAATTTCTGCAATTTACCGGTCGAGGTTTTTGGAATTTCGGTAATCACCACATCCTTAGGCACTTTAAAGCGGGCCAGATGTTCACGGCAAAATTCCATAATTTCTTCTTCAGTGGCCTTGGTGCCTTCTTTGAGCTCAATAAAGGCACAAGGAACTTCCTGCCAGCGTGAATCAGGCTTGGCGACTACCGCTGCAGTCAGCACCGCCGGATGCTGATACAGTACTTCTTCCACTTCAAGCGATGAAATATTTTCTCCGCCAGAAATAATCACATCTTTGGAACGGTCGGTAATTTTGGCATAGCCATCCGGTTGGCATACCGCCAAATCTCCCGTATGGAACCAGCCACCGGCAAAGGCTTCTGCTGTCGCCTCAGGATTTTTCAGATAACCTTTCATCACGATATTGCCACGGAACATGATTTCACCCATGGTCTGACCATCATGTGGCACTTCCTGCATGGTATCCGGATCAAGCACTTTCATGCCATCTTGCAATGGATACGGGACGCCTTGACGGGAGTGCAACTGTGCCTGTTCCTGAATAGACAGATCGCTCCAGCCTGCCTGTGAAGCGCAGAGTGCAGAAGGGCCATAGGTTTCAGTCAAGCCGTAAACATGCGTTACGTTAATACCGATATTGCGCATGCCTTCAATAATTGCTGCTGGAGGTGCGGCACCCGCCACCATCACTTCGACACGATGATCAATTTTGGTCTTTTTCTCTTCAGGTGCGTTAATCAGCATTGACAAGACAATTGGTGCACCGCAGAAGTAATCGACTTTATGTTCAGCAATCAGTTTAAAGATCAGTTCAGCATCAACTTTACGCAAGCAAACGTTGGTTCCACCGTTGGCCGCCATGGTCCAGGCAAAGCACCAGCCATTACAGTGGAATAGCGGCAGTGTCCATAAATAGGTGGCACGTGGTGTCATGCCACAGGCAATAATATTACTGGCTGCGTTAATGTAGGCACCACGATGATGATAGACCACGCCTTTCGGGTTGCCGGTGGTCCCAGAAGTGTAACTTAAGCTGATGGCATCCCATTCATCTTGAGGTAAATGCCATTCAAAGTTTGCATCGCCTTGCGCAATCCAGTCTTCATATTCGATTTGGCCAATACGCTGGTCTTCACCTTCAAACTCTGCATCAGCCACATCAATGACATAAATGTCTTGTGAAACTAGAGCGAGTGCTTCAGTCGCAAGTGCAGTAAATTCAGGATCAACCAATAATACTTTGCTCTCAGCATGTTCCAGCATGAAAGCAAGGGTCTTGGCATCCAGACGGGTATTTAAGGTATTCAGGACGGCACCTGCCATTGGTACAGCAAAATGCGCTTCGATCATGGCAGGGACGTTAGGCAGCAGGACAGACACGGTATCATTTTTACCGATGCCTAATTTTTGGAGTTGGTTGGCAAACTGACGACAACGGTTGTATTTCTCACGCCAGGTAATACGACGCTTACCGTGAATAATCGCGTTCTGGTTTGGATAGATATAAGCTGCACGATCAAGATAGCGTAAAGGTGATAAGGCTACAAAATTCGCGGGGGTACGCGGTAATTCATCATATGCGCTAACCATTGTAAAACTCCGTTCTATATTTATTTTCATATCCTGTTGAAAAGATATGTATTTCTCAGAAATCTTGCATTTATGCTTTAGTCGAGTACGATTTTACAAATTTTAAGTATTTGAATATTAATAAAAATATTTAACCCTACTTAAATCTTTTGAACGCATGGGTTCCCAAGTTTGATTTTTTAGGTATTTTACTCTAGTTCAGCCATTAAAATAATATGAGCCCAGGAAGAATAATGAAAATACAACAGGCGAATGACGTCTGGCGAAACTGGTCGGGGAGCCAGTTCAGTGCCGCTCGGATTGTTCAGCCCAGCCAGATCAGTGAATTACAAAGTTTAGTGAAGACCCATGCACACATTCGTGCAGTGGGTGCAGGACATTCATTTAGCCCATTGGCCAAAACAAATGAGGTGTTGCTTAATCTCGATTTGTTAAAAGGTATCGTTGCCTTTGATCAAGAGAAAACCCAATGCACCGTGCGGGCCGGGACGCGTTTATATGATTTGGGGAAAGATCTGGTACCGATCAATCAGGCCTTAATCAATCAGGGCGATATAGACCAGCAAAGTCTGGCCGGAGCGATTTCTACCGGAACGCATGGCACGGGCATCGATTTACCTTGCATCTCTGCTTTCGTGGAAGGCTTTGAATTACTGACCGCGGATGGAGAGCTGTTGCAATGTCATCGTGAGCAGAATGCTGAGATATTTCAGGCTGGACGGGTGGCATTGGGCAGCTTGGGCATATTGACCCAAATAACCCTGCAAAATCGACCACGATATAAACTAAAAGAACAGATCCAGCTCTGTTCATTAAAAGACATATTTACCCATATTGGTCAATGGAAACATCAGCACCGACATATTGAGTTTTGGGCTTTTTTACATGCCGATCAAGTGATGCTGAAAACTCTGGATGAAACAGAAGATGACATTCAGTCGAGACAAGAGAGCTGGCCTTCGGAAGATGCTTTGCTGACCCTATGTTCGGAATTGACGCGACTCTTCCCAAAGACAAATCCCTATCTGCAAAAACTGCTCGGTGTATTTGCCAAACCGACCTGCTATGTCGATTGGTCGCATCGCATTTTCCCCACCCCGCGCAATACCAGATTTAATGAAATGGAATATCAGATTCCGGTTGAGCAAGGTTTGCAATGTCTGGAAGAGGTTTTAGCGACTTTAAGGAAGCATAAGGTGCCGATGTTTTTCCCGATCGAGTTCCGTTATGTCAAAGGCGATGAGATCTGGCTGAGTCCTTTTTATCAGCGCGATTCAGTTTCCATTTCCATTCATCAGTTCTATAAACAGGATTATCATGCGATTTTTGATCTGGTCGAGCCGATTTTACAGAAATATCAGGGACGACCGCATTGGGGCAAGTTACATAGTATGAGCGCAGCCTCACTGCGCGAACTCTACCCGAAATGGGATAATTTCATGGTGCTACGTCAGCAATTGGATCCACAGCAAAAATGGCTGAATCCATATTTAAAAGAATTGTTTTTATCTGGGAAATGAGGAGAGGGCGATGCAATCAAATTATTTTCAGCAGTTAACACAGGATTTAAAACAGCAGGGCACTGGCACACCGCAACTGATTCTGGATTTGGCGCAATATCGACATAATCTGGAGGTTATGCAGTCGAAATTGCCTGCGAAGTTAAAACCACGTCTGGTAGTGAAGTCTTTAGCCAGCATTCAGCTACTCAAACTGGCCAGTGAAAAACTAAATACCCAGCGCTTTATGGTCTTTCATCTGCCGCATCTGCTGGAGATTATAGGGACATTTCAGCAAGCCGATATCTTGTTGGGTAAACCGATGCCGATTCAGGCAGTCAAACATTTTTATCAAACTTTGTCTGATCAAAATAAAGCCAATGATCAAGTAATTATTCAATGGCTAATTGATGATGTGGAACGATTAAAACAATATCTGCAACTCGCGCAAAGCTTGAATACCTGCCTGAATGTCAATATTGAAATTGATGTAGGGCTGCATCGTGGCGGCGTACAAACGCAGCAGCAATTTATAGCCTTAATGGAGCTGATTCAGGACAACGCGGCTTATATCAAATTCTCGGGTCTAATGGGCTATGATGCACATGTCGCCAAATTACCAAAAATTCTGAAAAGTCCTGAAAAAAGTTATCAGCAATCGCAGCAGATGTATCAACAATACAAAACTATTTTGCAGCAGCAATTCCCAGATTTATGGCATGCAGGTCTGCGTTTTAACGGCGGTGGCAGTCCGACCTTTATGCAGCATTGTCAGCACAGTGTCTGTAATGATCTGGCTTTTGGCTCGATGCTGCTCAAGCCAGGCGATTTTGATTTGGCGAATCTGGCTGAACTGCAATGTGCACTCTGGATTGCCGCACCCATTTTAAAAGTTTTGCCTTGTGGCCAGATTCCCGGTCTGGAGCTGATGAATCATCTTCCACATCAATATAAAGCCATATTTATTTACGGAGGCTATTGGCGAGCAGATTATATTTATCCTGAAAAAAGCCGACCGCATATATTGTATGGCCGCAGCAGCAATCAGGAAATGCTTCAGGTGCCCATGCAGTGCGATATTCATGTCGATGATTATGTGTTTTTAAGACCGACACAAAGTGAAGCGCTGATCCCACAATTTGCCCAGCTGTATGTTTATGTAGAGGGAAAGTTTATCCAGTGGCAGACGTTCCGGGAATAACGAGATTTTGAACTGAAAAATGAGCCTAAGCCTTTAAAGATCAGCCATAGATTTGATGGTAAATCTTATTTTTATTGGGAAAAGGTTTAATCATGCGGCCAAGCCGTGTAAAATTCGAATCGATTTTATTTATCCACCGTTTTTATCTTTTGAGGCTGTGCCTCGATCATAATCTCGCGGTGATATGCTCCATGGTACGGGGCATCACTCCTTAAGGATTTCTTATGCCAATTATCACTTTGCCAAATGGCGATCAAAAACAGTTTGATCACGCCGTATCTGTGATGGACGTTGCTCTGAGCATTGGTCCTGGTCTTGCAAAAAATACCGTTGCGGGTCGTGTTAACGATCGTTTAGTGGATGCGTCTGATCTCATCACTGAAGATGCAACACTACAAATTATTACGCCGAAAGACGAAGCCGGTGTCGAGATCATTCGCCATTCTTGCGCGCATTTGGTCGGTCACGCAGTGAAGCAACTGTTCCCAGAAGCGAAGATGGTTATTGGTCCGGTCATTGAAGAAGGTTTCTACTATGACATCTGGATGCCACGTCCGTTTACTTTAGACGACATGGCAGCGATTGAAGAGCGTATGAAAAAGCTCATCGATCAAGACTATGATGTTGTGAAAAAAATGACGCCGCGTGATGAAGTGATTGCTGAATTTACAGCGCGTGGCGAAGAATACAAATTGCGTTTGATTGCAGACATGCCTGAAGAAACACAAATGGGCTTGTACTACCATCAAGATTATTTGGATATGTGCCGTGGTCCGCACGTACCCAACACCAAATTCTTAAAATCGTTCAAGCTGACTAAAATCTCGGGTGCTTACTGGCGCGGTGATGCGAAAAACGAACAGCTACAACGTATTTACGGTACAGCGTGGGCAGACAAAAAACAGCTTGCAGCCTATGTAAAACGTATCGAAGAAGCAGAAAAACGCGATCACCGTAAAATTGGTAAAGCGCTTGATTTGTTCCATATGCAAGAAGAAGCACCGGGTATGGTGTTCTGGCATCCGAACGGCTGGACCATTTACCAAGTGCTTGAACAATACATGCGTAAAGTTCAGCAAGACAATGGCTACGAAGAAATCCGCACACCCCAAGTGGTCGATTTTACGCTGTGGGAAAAATCAGGACATGCTGCCAACTATGCAGACAACATGTTCACCACGCATTCTGAAAACCGCAACTATGCGGTGAAGCCAATGAACTGTCCTTGTCACGTACAGGTGTTCAACCAAGGTTTAAAATCTTATCGTGATCTTCCTGTACGCTTGGCTGAGTTTGGTTCATGTCACCGTAACGAACCATCAGGTTCATTGCACGGCATTATGCGTGTACGTGGCTTTACCCAAGATGACGCGCACATTTTCTGTACCAAAGAACAGATTGGTCCTGAAGTTGCAGACTTTATCAAATTGACACTGGATGTATACAAAGACTTTGGCTTCGAAGAAGTACAAATGAAGTTGTCGACGCGTCCTGAAAAACGTGTCGGTGATGACAAGCTTTGGGATATGGCAGAAAAATCTTTGGCAGATGCTTTGGATGCTGCAGGTCTTGAGTGGGAACTTCAACCAGGCGAAGGTGCATTCTATGGTCCGAAGATTGAATTCTCTTTGAAAGACTGCTTAGGTCGTGTCTGGCAGTGTGGTACCATCCAGTGTGACTTTAACTTGCCAGAACGTTTAGATGCGTCTTATGTCACTGAAGATAATGACCGCGATCAGCCAGTAATGTTACATCGTGCAATTCTTGGCAGTTTCGAGCGTTTTATTGGTATACTGATCGAACACTACGCAGGCTTCATGCCACCTTGGTTGGCACCAATGCAAGCGTGTGTGATGAACATTACCGATTCTCAAGCTGAGGCATGTGAGTCAGTCGTCGCAAAACTTAAAGAAAACGGTATCCGTGCAATTTCTGACTTGAGAAATGAGAAAATCGGCTTTAAGATTCGTGAACGTACATTAGAGCGTATTCCTTACTTACTGGTACTTGGGGACCGTGAAGTAGAGGAAGGTACCGTAAACGTGCGTACCCGCTCAGGAACAAATTTGGGTACTATGTCAATCGATGCTTTCGTTGACCTAGTAAAAGCAGCCGTAGCCGAACGCGGCCGGTACATTGTGGAGTAACAGCGATTAAACAGCCTGACCGTAATCAACAGGGCGGTAACAAATCAAACCGTCCTGCCTTGAATGATGAAATTCGTGCGAAAGAAGTCCGTCTTGTCGACGAAAATGGTGAGCAAAAAGGGATTGTAAGCTTAGCTGACGCCCTACGCGCAGCAGAAAGTGTTGAACTTGATCTTGTTGAGATCGTAGCAAACGCTGAGCCACCAGTATGTAAGATTATGGACTTCAACAAGCATTTGTTTGATCTTAAGCAAAAGCAGAAAGAAGCGAAGAAAAAACAACATCAAGTCCAGGTGAAAGAAATCAAGCTACGCCCGGGTACTGATGTTGGTGATTACAACGTAAAACTACGTGCAATCATCAAGTTCCTTGAAGAAGGTAACAAGGTGAAAATCACGCTTCGTTTCCGTGGTCGTGAAATGGCGCACCAACAGTTGGGTCTAGCTCAATTGCAAAAAATTGAAGCTGACGTGGCTGAATTCGGTACTGTTGAGCAGATGCCGAAAATGGAAGGGCGTCAAATGGGTATGCTACTTGGTCCTAAAAAGAAAAAGTAAGCACTCATTAAGCGAAAAAAGCCCTGCATATGCAGGGCTTTTTTTATTCTTTAAAATTCCAGGCGCTTTGTATGGCGTACATAATCTGTTGAGCTTGCTGGCGGGAAAACATCGACAGCTGAATCCGGAAAAATCCAAGAAAAATTTGATTCATCAGACCGGGCTGGCACAATTTAAAATCCAAAGTGCCATCGCGTTGACTAATCACATGCGCTGGCATGTTATAGAGCCAGCGTTTGAGGTGCGCTTTGAGAGAATCATAGCGCGGATTCAGAAAACTATACTGTACGGAATGTCGTTTTAAGCACAGGCTGATGCGGAAACCGGCCAAAGTATAATAAATGGCTTGTGAGGTTATTTTGAGTTTGGTTCCCAGCATAAGCAGCGAAAGACCAAGAAAGCCGCCAATATAAATATAAAAGTCAGGAGACTCCTGCCATAAAAATAATAGTCCTTGGAAAAAACTGGAATTGCTACGCACACTGCTGAAATAAAAAATGCTGAATATTCCGACCGGATAACAAAACAGTAAATATCCCATAGCGCGCATGATCGGGCTAGCTTGATGAAACAGGATGTTTTCTGGCACATTCATGGTTTATTTTTATGATCAGAAAGCGTATTGCCTTAATGAGCTTAGGTAATCTGTAGCCAAAAAGAAAGGCCCTTTCGGACCTTCCTTTGCGTACTTAATCAAGCTTATTCCACTGATTTTTCATCGTTTGCAATGAGCAGTTTATTGCCAATCGGGATTTGACGTGGCAATTTTTCTTCTGGAATAATGCGCTGCAAGTCGATGATCAATAAACCATTTTCATAGTCTGCCTGTTGTACCTCAATATATTCATCCAGGCGTAAAGACAATTTAAATGCACGTCGCGCAATGCCTTTGTACAGGAATTCAATACTGTCATTGCTCTGGTTTTCAGGCTTGCCTAGGATGGTCAGCAACTTATTTTCCAGACGAATGTCGAGTTCTTCCTGACGAAAACCCGCAGTTGCCACCACGATGCGGTAATTATTCTCACCACGCTTTTCGATATTATACGGTGGGTAATTCGGTGCATCGCTTTGCATGGCATAGTCAATAAAGTCATTCAAGCGATCAAAGCCAATACTACGACGAAATAATGGATGAAGATTTAAGTTACTCATGATTAGAACCTTCTCACTAAAGCAAAGTTATAAAAACAAGAAAATAAGATCTGTCATGTCAGACATCAACAGCGCATAAGATTGACGCAATCCTTATGCAGAAATAAATATGTGTTTGGAGCTGAAATTTTCAAGATCAAAAAGAAAAAAATATATAAATTTTTAATAAGATTTTGATATTTATTGAAAAATAATTTTAAAATGCAGACTTGTTGTTTCTTTCTAAATCCTCTATGTTGAGTACATCGTCGCATAGTAAAAGTGCAGGGAGTATTAGAAGAAAATGATCGATTTATATTATTGGGGCACCCCCAACGGCCATAAAATTAGTATTGCTCTAGAAGAAATGGGGCTGGAATATCAAATTATTCCAATCAATATTCTGGAAAATGACCAGTTCCAGTCCGATTTTCTGGCTATTTCTCCCAATAATAAAATCCCGGCAATTGTTGATCAGGATGGGCCACATGGCCGCGCCATTTCAATTTTTGAGTCAGGTGCGATCTTGCAATATCTGGGCCGCAAAACAAGTCTGTTTTATCCAGCCGATGAAGTGAAGCGTATTCAGGTCGAACAGTGGCTGATGTGGCAAATGGGCGGTTTGGGGCCGATGCTCGGGCAAAATCATCACTTTAGCCGTTTTGCACCTGAGCGGATTGCTTATGCCACAGAGCGCTATGTCAATGAAAGCAAGCGTTTATATGGGGTGTTGAATAAGCAGCTGGTCGGGCAGGAGTATGTGGCTGGCGAATACTCGATTGCAGATATGGCCATTTTCCCTTGGTTATTACGGCATGACTGGCAGCAGATCACTCTGGAAGACTATCCTGAAGTTTCCAAATATATCGATCGTTTGAATGCTCGTCCTGCGGTTCAGAAAGCGTTGGCAATACAGGTCAGTTAAGCGTCTGCCTTTATGTTAAAATAGCCTTAAGCAAATAAAGCCACCCTTACGGTGGTTTTTTATTGGATGGATATATGAACGATTTTCTTCTGAACTTTACCAAGATTGTTGAAAGTAATACCCGAATTTACTGGAGCATTCTTTTCGGCATTGCTGCATGTTTAGTGCTGTATGTTGCTGAAATTGTGCATATCGATCAGGTGATTGCTGCCCTAAATACCAAAGATCAGCAGATTCTCCGTGCTGCAATTGCACCGCTCAATGAGCAGTATAAGTGGGCGCGGATCATGGCGATGGTGACGGCAGTCGTTTGGTCCAGTTGGGAATACAGTAAAGCCAAGAAAAAAATGGGCTTGAGCCATTAATGCTGTAATGAGCCTATTTTTACTGTTTCTGTCGGCCTTTGGTGCAGCGACCTTACTACCTTTACAGTCTGAAGCGGTTTTGCTGGGGCTTTTAGTGCAGAACAAGCAGCATGCAGTGCTGTTAATTGCCGTGGCCAGTCTGGGCAATATTCTGGGGTCTTGTGTGAACTGGTATCTGGGTCTCAAGATTGAACATTATAAAAATAAAAAGTGGTTCCCGGTTTCAGCAGATAAGATGCTCAAGGCGCAAAAGACCTATCAGAAATATGGTTACTGGTCTTTACTGCTGAGCTGGGTGCCTATCATTGGTGATCCGATTACCCTGATTGCGGGACTATTAAAAGAAAACCTCGTCCGTTTTCTGCTGATGGTCAGCATCGCTAAAATTGGACGTTATCTGTTTGTCTATGCGGCCTTTGCCATGTTCTAAGTCTGAAGCTATTTTCTTGATCCAGTCTTGGATATTATTTCAGAGCGAAATCATTCTTTAAATTCGCTTATTGGGTGAAGATGCTTTTGTTTTAAACAAAGATGCTTTAGAATACTCGCTCCCTTACCTGCAGGTCGTTTTGTAATGGTGCAAACGAGCCGAACAGGTGTTCAAAAGAGGTTGTTATGCCTAAGATGAAAACTCGCCGTGGTGCAGCTAAACGCTTTAAAGCGACTGCTAACGGTTTTAAGCGTAAACAAGCGTTCAAACGCCACATTTTGACCAAAAAATCTGCTAAGCGTATTCGTCAATTGCGCGGCTGTGTAATGGTTCACGTAAGTGACGTTGCTTCAGTTCGTCGTATGTGCCCGTACATCTAAGGAGATTATAAATGGCTCGTGTAAAACGTGGTGTACAGGCTCATCGCCGTCACAAAAAAATTCTTGCTCGCGCTAAAGGTTACTATGGTGCTCGTTCACGCGTTTACCGCGTAGCGTTCCAGGCGGTAATCAAAGCTGGTCAATATGCTTACCGTGACCGTCGTCAGAAGAAACGTCAATTCCGCGCTTTGTGGATTGCACGTATCAACGCTGGTGCTCGTCAAAATGGTTTGTCGTACAGCCGTATGATCGCTGGCTTGAAAAAAGCTCAAGTGATTATCGACCGTCGCGTACTTGCTGACATCGCTATGCATGACGCAGTTGCGTTTGCTGCTTTAGCTTCTAAAGCTAAAGATGCATTGGCTGCATAAGTCTTTATGACTTGAAAAGACCGCTTTTAGCGGTCTTTTTTATGCTTAAATAAAAGTAATCATTTTAAATATTATTTAAAAATCAGTATTGTAAATCTTATATTTTTTAGTCATTGTGAAATTGAATAATTAAAAAACAAGGCTTAAAAACAATGATTCGACTTGCCACTCAACAGGATGTACTGCCGATTGCTCAAGTGCATGTACAAAATTGGCGTGAAAGCTATCAAAATATCATCAAATAAGAAATTCTCGATAAGTTGAGTGTAGAACAAAGAGCCGCCTTGTGGCGTTCTGTGCTTGAACAGGAGAATCGACGGGTATTTGTCTATGAAGAAAATGCTCAAGTTTTGGGTTTTGCTGCTTTTAATTTTCCGGTGGATGCGCCAATCAGTGAATTGAGAGCTTTGTATTTACTGAAACAGATTCAGGGACAAGGTGTGGGGGCTAAGTTGGTTCAATTGGGTTTGGGATTAAGTCGAGAAAAATCCTACCAGTATATGCAGTGCAGCGTATTGAACCTGAATTCCAGTCGTTATTTTTATGAAAAGACCGGCGCCTATTTTGTCAGTGAAGGAGATGCCAGCGATCTGGGCGAGAATCTTAAAGACTTATGTTATCAGTGGGACATTTAATTTTTGAATACTCTGGCCCAGCTGGCTCAACGTAGAAAAATCTAAAACCTGGGAAAAGACGATAGAAAATAAATCAGCCCTTAGAAATGTATGGCTGATTTATCTTTTTATCTCAATATCTCCACCGGTCAATTAAGAGAGCATTTCCGGGCGATCAGCAAATGACAGCTTCGGCTCATTCAAATAATGCTGAAATTTTAAGACAGATACTCAGTCGTGATTCCATCATCTGATGGATGATGAAAACCTATCACAAAATCGTCAGCATTATTTCAAGTTGATGCCTGCTCATGAATATCAAAATATCCATTGAATTCTGCCCGTGATGTTCAAGCTTTTCTGGCAAAATGTTAAAGGCCGAAATAGTAGCCAATCAGACAGATAATCACAGTGATCACAATTAAGGTCAGCACATTTGCAGATGAACTGGATTTGCCTGGGTCCTGAGGTTTTTCTGCTTTAGAAATTTTTGGTGAGCGGTCTTCGGTACTCATACCGACAAATGGGTCAGGTGCAACTTTTGGTGTTAGCTGTGCAGTTTTATAGTGATTGGCGACTTTGCTGATGAATTTAGCACTTAAATCATCAATTTTTTGCGAAAAATGTCGCAGGTTAAGTTGCTGCTCCGGGCTGAGTACTTCGCCATCTGCACGATAGGGATGCTGGATTTTCGTTTGAATAAAGTCATTTAAGGCGTCTAGGCGGTACAAAGTCTGGTGAGCATAATCCGCTGAATAGTCAGTGGGAATTAAGGCCAAATGACTTTCGCTATCGGCTTGAATGGCAGGCATGGTGCCGTAATAAGGCAAATTGGTATATGCAGGTTCGGTAAAATCTTGGGCAAGGCTACTTTCAAACAGTTCATGATCGGTATAGGCCTGAATATCATCCCAGTTTGGGGCTTCCAGATCGACATCAATGCGCTTGGCCAGTTTAGGATTTAGCTCATAACACCAGAATGTTTCATGGCGTAAAGGGGATTGCTGTGATTTAGGTGCTTCGTAATCATTGTCTGCGCTGTACCATTCAGGCAGTTCCTTGCCGATGATCCAGGCAGTTTTGGTTTTAGCGCCATGACTGACAATAAAATGCGCCAGTGGTAATAGCTCGATATTGGCATTCGGATTTTTTTCATCAACCAGTAAATCAGAGCGATGCAAGCTGAGGCGACGCACGCCTTGTTTTTTCAGGCCTTCCAGCCAGATCTGGAAATGCTGGGCCAGCAGGTGTTGTGATATCAGATCCCGAAAGGCAAACTGATGCTGATTAAAAATGGAATGTTGAATCCAACGATTGAAACTCAGGTCTTGAGTCAAATACTCATTGCCGTAAGTGACGAGGGTTAGTTGCTGTTTCCAAATTTGATCGAGTGCCATAGTGATTTGATCTGATTGATATTGTGTTTATCTTATACTTTTTATATTTAATCATGCCAATCTAATTTTCCTTAAAACGCATCTTCATCAAAGTGTCTAAAAACTGTTAGAATGTGGGGTTTTTAAAATATTTTTTAACCTGTTGCTTTGAGAGTTACTATGTCACTGGAAGCCCTGACCACTGAAGCGCTCGCTGCGATTGCAGCAGCTCAAGACCTTGCTGCACTTGATCAAGTACGAGTGCAATTTACGGGGAAAAAAAGCCAGCTCGCGGAACAATCTAAGTCGCTTGGTAAAATGGATCCTGAAGAACGTAAAGTCTTCGGCGCACAAATCCATGCTGTACGTGAAACTATTACCGCTGCATTGACCTCACGTCAGGCAGAATTGCATAAAGCTGCCTTAAAACAAAAACTGGCAAGCGAAACCATTGATATTACTTTACCAGGTCGTGGCCAACAGGTGGGCAGTATCCATCCAGTGACCCAGGTGCAAGAGCGTATTTGCCAGTTCTTTACCAAGGCAGGTTTTACGGTTGCAACAGGTCCTGAAGTTGAAGATGACTATCACAACTTTGAAGCACTGAATATTCCGGGTCATCACCCGGCGCGTGCCATGCACGATACCTTCTATTTCGATGTGAACCATTTGCTGCGTACGCATACGTCTGGTGTGCAGATTCGTACCATGGAAACACAGCAGCCACCAATCCAGATCGTGTGTCCGGGCCGTGTTTACCGTTGTGATTCGGATCAAACCCACTCACCGATGTTTCATCAGATCGAAGGTTTATACGTGGCTGAAAATACCAGCTTTGCGGAACTGAAAGGTTTGCTGATTAACCTGCTGAACGAATTCTTCGAAAAAGATTTGAAAGTACGTTTCCGTCCATCTTATTTCCCGTTCACCGAGCCGAGTGCGGAAGTGGATATTATGGATGAACGCGGTCGCTGGTTAGAAGTATTGGGCTGCGGTATGGTGCATCCGAATGTGCTGCAAGCTGCAGGCATTGATCCTGAAAAATACAAAGGCTTTGCTTTTGGTCTGGGTGTTGAACGTTTTGCAATGCTGCGTTATGGCGTGAATGACTTACGTATGTTCTTCCAAAATGATGTGCGTTTCTTACGCCAGTTTGCTTAAAACAAATTTATACCTCTCCTTAACCTCTCCTTTTAAAAAGGAGAGGGACTCCGCGAAATAGATGGAGTTCTCCCCCTTTGGAAAATGGGGGGCAGAGGGGGATTCTAGAGATTTGAATTACAGGTTTTATATCAATGAAAATTAGCGAAAATTGGCTACGCACATGGGTCAACCCAGCCATCGATAGCGAAAAACTTTCTGATCAATTGACCATGTTGGGTCTGGAAGTCGATGAGCTTGCACCTGCAGCAAAAGCATTTACTGGTGTAGTGGTGGGGGAAGTCCTGACAGTAGAACAACATCCTGATGCAGATCGCTTGCGTGTGACCACTGTCAATATCGGTTCAGGTGAGCCACTGCAAATTGTATGTGGTGCGCCAAACGTACGTGCCGGCATGAAAGCGCCAGTTGCGACCATTGGTGCAGTACTTCCAGGCGATTTCAAAATCAAGAAAGGCAAGCTACGTGGTATCGAGTCACAAGGCATGCTGTGCGGCGCTTCAGAAATCGATTTAGAAGATAAAATTGATGGTTTGTTAGAGCTTCCAGCGGATGCACCAGTAGGTATGAACATTCGTGAATATCTAGACCTTGATGACAACGTGATTGACATCAGCATTACACCGAACCGTGGGGACTGCTTCAGTATTCGCGGGATCGCACGTGAAATTGGTGTGATTAACCAATTGCCAGTAACTGCCCCTGAAATTAAAGAAGTAGCTGCGACTATTAGCGAAGAAAAGAAAGTCGTTGTATCGACTGAAGGCTGCCCACGCTATTTGGGTCGTGTCATCAAGAACGTCAATACCAAGGCTGTGACTCCTGTATGGATGGAGCGTGCATTGGCACGTTCAGGTATTCGTCAGCACAGCATTCTGGTCGATATTACCAACTATGTATTAATCGAGCTTGGTCAACCGCTACACGCATTTGATGGCGGTAAAGTTCAAGGTGCGGTACATGTACGTCAAGCGACGGAAGCTGAAAAGTTAGTTTTGCTCAATGAACAAGAAGTTGAACTCAACGAAAAAGTGATGGTGATTGCAGATGATGAAAAAGCATTGGCCATTGCTGGTATTATGGGTGGCTTGTTTTCAGCAGTCAGCGATGCAACCACTGAAATTTTCCTGGAATCTGCATTCTTCGCGCCACTGCATATTGCGGGTCGTGCACGTAGCTTTGGCTTGCATACCGATGCTTCTCAGCGTTATGAACGTGGTGTCGATTTTGAATTGCCATTGATCGCTATGCACCGCGCATCACAATTGATTGCTGAACTTGCGGGCGGTGAGTTCGGACCAATTACAGTTGCCGAAAATGCGGCTCTATTGCCAACACGTGACGCAATTGAGTTGAATCAAGCACAAGTCGATCAACTGCTGGGTTATAGTGTTGACTCAGCGTTCATTACTGATGCTTTAAGCCGTTTAGGTTGTGAAGTTACAGTAAAAGCAGAAGGCGAGTGGTCAGTGGTACCGCCATCACATCGTTATGATATGGTGATTTACCAAGATTTGATCGAAGAAGTGGCGCGTATTCACGGTTATGACAATATTCAAATCAGCCTGCCTGTGATTGATGTGAAGCTGGCGAAATACCAAGATCAGTTTGAATTGGGCCAACTCCGTCAAACCGCGGTAACTTTAGGTTACCAAGAAGCGATCAGCTTTAGCTTCGCAGACCTAAAGCTTGAAAAGCAACTTAATTCTAGTGTGAATCCATTAGTATTAGCCAATCCAATTTCAAGTGATTTGGCAGTGATGCGTTCAACCTTGCTATCTAGCCTGATTCCTTGTGTTCAGTACAATGTCAACCGCCAGCAAAGCCGTGTACGTTTCTTTGAGCTCGGTCTGCGTTTTGACTATCAAGAAGCCAGCAGCATCCATGATTTAAAACAGATTCCAACTTTTGCATTGATTGCGACTGGTTCACGTCATGCTGAATCTTGGCATGTGAAACCCGCTGCAATGGACTTCTTTGACTTTAAGGGTGATGTAGAAGAAATTTTGGCTGCTGGTCGTGTCAAAGTAGAATATGTGCGTTCAGAGCGTAGCTGGTTGCATCCAGGACAATCCGCAGAAATTCTCGTGAATGGTCAATCAATTGGTTACTTGGGGCGTTTACATCCCTCACTTGAAGACGAGCTTGATCTGGCAACCACATGGGTAGCAGAATTGGATCAAGCGGCTGTTTTGCAAACTTATGTATCTAATTTTACAGAATTATCACGTTTTCCATCGGTTCGACGTGATATTGCGCTTTTAATTAGTGATAAGATTAATGTTAGCGAAATTCAGGGACTTATCGAAAAAACAGGCGGAGAGCTTTTAGACTCAACTTGGTTGTTCGATGTGTACACTGGACAAGGAGTAGAAGAAGGGAAACGCTCACTGGCATTTGCACTTCTCTGGCAGCATCCAAGCCGTACACTGGAAGATGCTGAAATTAAATCAGGTATGGATAATATCCTTCAAGTGTTAGAAAACACTTACCAAGCGACATTGAGGGCTTCATGACAGCACTAACTAAAGCAGAAATGGCTGATCATTTAAGTGAGCTCACGAGTTTAAACCGTCGTGAAGCAAAACAAATGGTTGAGTTGTTCTTCGATGAGATTAGCCAGGCGCTCATCTCAGGCGAGCAAGTAAAACTTTCGGGTTTTGGTAATTTCGAGTTGCGTGATAAGCGTCAACGTCCGGGCCGTAACCCGAAAACGGGTGAAGAGATTCCGATTTCTGCACGCCGTGTGGTCACCTTCCGTGCCGGACAGAAGTTCCGTCAACGTGTGGGAAATGAGCAGGTCAACTGATCTGCTTTTTTAAAAACTGGGATCTAATATTGTTAAGTATCAGTTTTTAAAATAAAAAAGAGAGCCAAAGGCTCTCTTTTTTTTGTACTGAATAATCTAAAAGATTATTGAGCAGCAGCTTCAGAAGCAGCAGTAGCGTCAGCAGCAGCGTCAACAGCAACAGCAGCAGCAGCGTCAGCTTCAGCAGCAGCAGCAGTTTCAGAAGCAGCAACTTCAGAAGTAGCTTCTACAGCAGCAGCATCAGCAGCAGCTTCAGCTTCAGAAGCAGCTTCTACAGCTTCAGATGCAGCTTGGTTAGCGTCAGCAGCAGCGTCGTCAGCTTTTTTAGCACAACCAACGAAAGCTAGAGTAGTAGCAACTGCAGCAGCAATAGCGATTTTTTTGAATAACATGGCATCACTCTCTAAAAATTGAGATTAAAAAAAACCAAAGTTAGTCTGTTAAGTGCTTTTATTGTTCCTAATTGTGTTAGGGACTAACAACGCAGGAGCAGTCTAACTGGTCTGCAAATATGCTATCACTGCGCATTTTTAATTGCTACTGGCAATGATCAAAAAAGTACGGAAAAACGATAAAAAATAAGAAGTTTTTAACAGAAAATAACAATGGAATGAAACATTTAGATTGGAGAAAGGCTTATTAAACACTTAAAAGTTATACAATTTTTAATCTGAACATTTTATTAATCAAAAACTTAAAAATAAGTTTACATAAATCAGGCTTGATTGTTTCATTCTGTAATTTATGTCAACCTAAAAAAGGCCACCGCTTAGGTGACCTTTCATTTGAAATTTTAATTTGAAGCTTTGCGTTTCATCTGATCAAAGAAATCATCATTGGTCTTGGTTTCTTTCATACGATCCAGTAAGAATTCCATTGCCGCCAATTCGTCTTGAGTATGCAGCAGCTTACGCAGAATCCAGACTTTGCGTAGATTGTCTTCCGACATCAGGCGTTCTTCACGGCGAGTACCAGATTTCTTGATGTTCATCGCAGGGAATACGCGTTTTTCTGCAATGCGACGATCAAGGGTAATTTCCTGGTTACCTGTACCTTTGAATTCTTCATAAATCACTTCATCCATTTTACTACCGGTTTCAATCAGGGCAGTAGAAATGATGGTCAGTGAACCGCCTTCTTCGATATTACGTGCAGCACCGAAGAAGCGTTTAGGACGTTCTAAGGCATGCGCATCCACACCACCAGTCAGTACTTTGCCTGATGAAGGAATCACGGTGTTATAGGCACGCGCCAAACGGGTAATCGAGTCAAGCAGAATCACCACATCTTTTTTATGTTCAACCAGACGTTTTGCTTTTTCAATCACCATTTCAGCGACTTGAACGTGACGTGCAGGAGATTCATCAAAGGTAGAAGCCACGACTTCACCACGAACCGTACGCTCCATCTCAGTCACTTCTTCTGGACGCTCATCAATTAGGAGAACGATCAGAATAACTTCAGGATTATTGCGAACGATGGACTGTGCAATGCTTTGCAGCAGCATGGTTTTACCCGCTTTCGGCGGAGCCACAATAATTGAACGCTGGCCTTTACCAATCGGTGCAACTAAGTCGATCACACGGGTGGTTAAATCTTCAGTGGTGCCATTGCCCAACTCCATCACCAACTGTTCAGTCGGGAATAATGGCGTCAAGTTTTCAAACAGAATCTTGTTACGTGAATTTTCAGGTGTGTCGTAGTTAATTTGATTGACTTTAAGTAAAGCAAAATAACGTTCGCCTTCTTTCGGCGGGCGAATGGTGCCAGTAATGGTGTCGCCAGTACGGAGGTTAAAACGACGAATTTGAGAAGGGCTGACATAAATATCGTCAGGACCTGCTAAATAAGAACCTGCGGCTGAGCGTAAAAAGCCAAAACCATCTGACAAAATTTCTAGAACGCCATCACCAAAAATCTCTTCGCCATTCATTGCATGACGTTTTAAGATGGCAAAAATAATGTCTTGCTTACGGTTACGAGCCATACCTTCGAGGCCCATAAACTCGGCAATCTTGATGAGTTCGCCAATCGGTTTTTTCTTGAGTTCGGTTAAATTCATAGGTGGTCAGATAGAATCAAAGTTCTGAGGTACAGGTTAGAAAGGGAGTAACATTCGGCCGCATACCAGCATTCAAACGAAAGCAATTGAATTTGCAAAAGAACAATTCAGAGATCTGTTTGAGTGTTTCAAAGAAAAATGTGGAAAACAATTTCTATTGCCGAGCGGCATCTTATGTAATGTGTCTTGTAAGAAATTGACAGGATTTAGGATCCTTTATCTCTTGAGTAGCGAATATAAGAGAAAATGCCAGGTTTGTCAATTTATAGCCGAAAAAAATACGCGAGCATGAGTCGCGTATTTTTTACTAAAAATGCTGTGCTTAGATATTGTCATCAATAAATGCTGTCAGTTTAGATTTTGGTGCAGCACCGACTTGAGTCGCAACAACTTCACCATTTTTGAACATCAACAAAGCCGGGATGTTACGGATGTTGAAATTCACAGCAGTTTGTTCGCAAGAAGTTACGTCAACTTTCACGATTTTAACTTTACCTTGGTATTCATCAGCAAGCACTTCAAGTACGGGTGCAATTGCTTTACATGGTGCACACCAGCCTGCCCAAAAGTCCACCAGTACAGGAACGTCTGATTGAAGAACGTCTGCTTCGAAGTTTGCGTCAGTAGTGTTTACGATGTTGCCAGACATGGAATGTGCTCCAGATTAATATTTTAAAGATAACTAATTATTAGTATTACATAGCCATCTTTAACAATGTAGGGGAATCTGTAAATTTTCAATGCTTAATGTTATTTTGTCTAATGGATGATCACGATAGTGATGATCGTGTCTCACTATTATTCCCGATACAAAAAAGAATAAGGCATTAAATTGTCGCTACAAATGGCTTTTAAATTGCATGCATGTGAATTACTCTAAGCACAATTCGTTAAAGGTTTATTTCTGGAATGTCTGACTTTTTGATTGATGAAGAATTACTTGCCGCCATCGATATGGGATCAAACAGCTTTCATTTGGCCATCGCCCGTGTAGACCATGGCGAAGTGAAGAAAGTGGCATCAATGTCAGAAAAAGTTCAGCTTGCCGCAGGACTAGACGAAAATAAGAATTTAACCGAAGCCGCCCAGCAACGCGGTTTGGCCTGTCTGGCCCGTTTTGTCGGACGTTTAGGCGCAGTTCAGCCGAACCGATTACGGATTGTGGCGACGAATGCGTTGCGTCAAGCCAAAAACGGCCATGAATTTATCCAGAAAGCTGCAGAAATTTTACCGAAACCGATCGAAATTATCGCCGGTCGTGAAGAAGCCCGTCTGATTTATCTGGGTGTATCGCATACCATGGCCAACAGCGGTCGTCGTCTGGTAGTTGATATCGGTGGCGGTTCAACTGAGCTGATTATCGGTGAAGAATTCGAGCCGATTCATACCGAATCGGTACAAATGGGCTGTGTAGCGTTTACCAAGGCCTATTTTCAGGATGGCGAAATCAGTGCCAAAGCCTTTGATAAAGCAGTTACTGCGGCACGTAAAGAAATTTCGGGAATTGCCAATACTTATAAAGAAGCCGGTTGGGATGCTGTCGTTGGCTCGAGTGGCACCATTAAAGCCTGCCGCCAGATTTGCGTCAATATGGGCTGGAGCAATGATCGCGAACAGTTGACGCGTGAAGGCCTGGAAAAGCTCAAAGATAAACTGCTTAAATATAAATATGTCTCGGACATGGAGTTCGAAGGTCTGAAAGATGATCGTCGTGCCGTCTTACCTGCTGGTATTGCCATTCTCTATGCAGTCTTTGATGTACTGGGAATTGACCATTTGGTCTATTCTGATGGTGCACTACGTGAAGGCGTGATGTATGACTTGCTTGGCCGTTTCAAGCATGAAGATATCCGTGATCGTTCCGTACATGCCTTGATTGGTCGATACAATGCCGATGCCAAGCAGGCTGAGCGTGTGGTTCAGACGGCACAGAAACTGTTTAATGACGTGGCCAGTAAACTCGGTTTGAGTGTTGAAGATAGTGACCTGTTACGTCGTGCTGCCTATCTCCATGAGATTGGTTTGGCCATCAGTCACAGTGGCTATCATCGTCATGGCGCGTATTTATTACAACACTCGGATATTGCCGGTTTCTCGCAAGTTGATCAAAATCATTTGTCACATTTGGTCGCGCACCATCGGCGCAAATTGCGCGCTGATGCCAAGATTGATGTGATGAAAGTCGGTGGATCTAAACTTTTATGGTTATGTTTGCTGCTTCGTCTGTCGGTTTTGGTCAATCACAGTCGTAGCGATGAGATGCTTCCTGCCATTGAACTGAAGGTTGAAAATGCGCAACAATGGCAACTCACCGTGTCTGGTGATGCCAAGCAATGGCCATTGCTGGTCGCTGAACTGCACGATGAACAGCAGCAATTTAAAAATTGGGAGATTGAACTCTCGATTCAATCCGAACAGTTTGTTAATTAATACCTTTATAGGGATGAAAACGGTTAACCTATGAAAAATAAAGCAACTCCATCAAAAGCATGGGCGACAGTGCAGATTGCACGTCATCCAGAACGTCCACAATTCCTGGACTATGTGGGTGAAATATTCACTGAATTTGATGCTTTACATGGTGACCGCCTATATGGTGATGATGGCGCGATGATCGGTGGTCTGGCTCGTTTTGATGGTCAACCGGTGATGATCGTTGGTCAGCATCGTGGTCGTAGTACCCGTGAAAAATTACAGCATAATTTCGGCATGAGTAATCCGGAAGGTTATCGTAAGGCACAGCGTCTGCTAGACATGGCAGAGCGTTTTAACCTGCCAGTCTTTACTTTTATTGACACTATGGGTGCTTATCCGGGTGTCGGTGCAGAAGAACGTGGTCAGGCTGAAGCAATTGCCACCAGTCTGGCTCAGCTTTCCAATTTGAAAGTACCGGTAATTGCAACTGTACTAGGTGAAGGCGGTTCAGGTGGTGCACTCGGTATTGGAGTAGCAGACCGTGTGGTGATGCTCTCTCACAGTATTTATTCGGTGATTTCACCGGAAGGCTGTGCCTCAATTCTCTGGAAAACCGCTGAAAAAGCTGAACAGGCCAGTGAAGCCTTGGCTCTGACTGCAGAAAAATTGCAGAAAATGGGTATTGTAGAATATGTGGTGGATGAAGGTGAGGGTGCTCATTTAAATCCGGATCAGGTCATGAACAGCTTGAAAGCAGTGCTGAAAGAAGCTTTGAATGAACTGCAACCAATGGAAGCGCAAGCACGATGCGAAGCACGTTACCAACGTTTAATGAAGTTTGGCAGCGACAATTTAGGTCTGGTTTCTTAAAACAGCTGCAGGACTTTCCTGCAGAGACAAAATTTCTCATCGGATGCAGTGGCGGCGTAGATTCTATGCTGTTGCTGCATCTGATGTTTTTTTTATGCCCGGAAAAAGTTCGGGCGATTTATATCGATCATCAGTTACAAGCACTCAGCGCAGATTGGGGCAAGTTCGTTGCACATCAATGTCAGCAACTGAATATTCCCTGCATCATCCAGCCAGTTCATGTCGCTAGTGGCAATCTGGAACAGCAAGCGCGCAATTCACGTTATCAGGCTTATCTGCAACATTTGCAAGCGGATGAAATATTGGTGCTGGCACATCATCAGCAGGATCAGGCGGAAACCCTGATGCTACGTTTATTGTCTGGTGCCGGTGTTGACGGCTTAGCGGCAATGAAACAAATCGATGTACGTGAAAATCTCACGATTTGGCGGCCATTGCTGGATATTTCCCGTGAGCAGATTTGCCAATGGGCATCAGACTTAAATGTTAAGAATATCGAAGACCCGACCAATGATGATACCCATTATGATCGGGCTTGGGCACGCCAGACGCTGTGGCCGATATTAAGCGAACGTTATCATAAAATGCAAGCTGCCTTGGTGCGAACCAGTGAGTTAATGCAGGATGCTCAAGACATTTTACAAGAAGTGCTGCAACAGGATTTAGCGTCTTGTGGGACTGAAACGCAGCTCGATCTTGGTAAATTTCTACAGCTTTCAAAATCACGACAACGTCAATTACTCTCTGCCTGGATGAAAGGTAAACAACAGTATCGTCCATCCTTAGATATGGTGGAGCGTTTGCAACGCGAAGTGATTTATGCCAAACAAGATGCTCAGGCGGCATTGCATTGGCAAGGCTTTTACTATGTACGCTATCAGCAGCAATTATATCGTCTGACCGCAGAGACTTATTTAGCTGATCAGCAACAAGTTCAAACTAGCCCGAAAACTATAAAATTTGCTTTAAAAGATAGCGTACAGGTTTTGTCAGGGAAATTTATCATCGCGCCTGCACAGCTCGGTTTATCTCCTGCATTGTTGCAGCAAACTTTGCATTTGCAGCAGCGGCAGGGTGGCGAAAAAATTCATTTATATGGCCGTGTCGGTACCTGGCCACTGAAAAAAGCCATTCAGGAAGCGCAAATATTTCCCTGGGCTCGGCATACTATTCAAATATTAAGCACAGATAATGTTATGCTAGGCGTGTTTACCCCTAAAGGATTTTGGTTGGCCCAATCTGCATATTGTGAAGCAGGCGGATGGCTGCCGATTTCGGTTTTTTCAACTTTAGAACTCAACGATGAGCATTGAACATGAGTGCAGCTTTAAATTGTAATATCTGTTTTATTGGTGGCGGTAATATGGCCCAAGCCTTAATTGGCGGTCTGATTTCACGTGGTTTGCCAGCAACACGTATTACAGTTTCTGATCCGGTCGAAAAAGTCCGTGCTTTATTGGCGGAAAAAGAAATTAATGTGACCGGGGATAATAGTGCTGCAATTCAGGATGCAGATATCGTTGTATTGGCGGTAAAACCTCAGGTTTTGGCTCAAGTACTGCAACCTTTAAAAGGTCTGGTTAATAACAAACTGATTATTTCCATTGTTGCCGGTGCAGAAATTGCCACATTATCAGCATTGTTGGGGACAGAGCGTATTGTCCGGGTCATGCCGAATACACCTGCATTGGTACAGACCGGTGCACATGGTTTATATGCCAATGCATTTGTGGAAACCAGTGACCGTGAGCTGGCCAGTCAGGTTCTGGCGTCGACCGGGCTGACCATTTGGGTCGAATCAGAAGCACAAATTGATGCAGTCACTGCAGTCTCGGGTTCGGGTCCGGCTTACTTTTTCTATATGATGGAAAGTATGATTCGTGCGGGTAAAAATTTAGGTCTGGATGAAAAAGTTGCAACCGCACTGACTTTGCAGACGGCTTTAGGCGCGGCGCAAATGGCGATTACCAGCTCGAATACGCCGGCTGAGTTACGTAAAAATGTGACTTCTCCAAATGGGACTACACAGGCGGCACTTGAAGTCTTTGATCGCGCCCAGATTTCTCAAAATATTCAGGCGGCACTTGCCGCTGCACAAAAACGCAGTCAAGAACTGGCACAAGAGCTCAGTGAAAGCAGCAAATCTTCAGTTTAATTTTTAGGAACGTTCAAGTATGGGTGCAAATTCTGCGCTAATTTTTGGCATTATCATTAACGTCTCGATTTTGCTCGTATTCTTCCGATTTTTAATGCAACTGGCAGCGGTCAGTCCTTACAATCCTGTGGTTCTTTCTACCGTGAAAGCCACTAAAATTGTAGATGTATTTGGTCGAATTTTCCCAACCTTGGCCAAAGGCCGAGTCAGTACTGCTGCTTTGGCATTATTGGTCGTGCTCTATCTGCTTAAAATTTTTGGCATGATGTATCTGTCAGGGGGGACGCCGAATGGGCCTGTCCATCTGATTATTCTGACTTTTGTTACCATGATGCAGGATCTTATCCGTTTCTGTCGTTATTTGATTTTCGCTACGATTATCTTAAGTTGGGTGGTGATGTTTACTCAGTCTCGTTCGCCTTATATTGAAGTCGTGCAAGAGCTGGCTGAGCCTTTACTGGCGCCATTCCGTCGTATCATGCCAAATATGGGGATGATTGACCTTTCTCCAATCTTCGCTATTTTAACTTTGATTATTATCGAAATGATTATGAACCAGGTGGCGATTGTATTGCTTACCGGTCTTTAATCGGATCCAAATAAAAAGGACGCTGAGGCGTCCTTTTTTATTTGCTCCTCCCTTTAGAAAAGGGAAGTTGGGAAGGATTTGTTAAACTTCCCAAACGGTGAACAAGTTTTAATCGCAGTACAAGAAGATGGGATATTAACCTCTCCCTAACCCTAACCCTAACCCTCTCCTGAGAGGAGAGGGGATACCTTTAAAATAATATTGGTTTTCACTCTCTCTCCCAGAGGGGGGAGGGCTGGGGTGAGGAAACCCTTTAATGCGCCTCATCCCAGTTTTTGCCTTTACCCACTTCTACCACCAATGGTACAGAAATCTGCAATACCGATTGCATCACTTCAGCCAGTTTAGGTGCCAGTTCATCGGCAATGTCTTCATCGACTTCAAACACCAGTTCATCGTGAACTTGCAGCAGCATTTTGGCCTGATCTTTCGGCAACATCTTGTCGACTTCAATCATCGCCATTTTAATGATATCCGCAGCTGAACCTTGTAGCGGGGCATTAATCGCAGCACGTTCTGCCGCTTTACGCACCATCATATTACGGGCATCGATATCTGGAGTATATAAACGGCGTCCGAGCAGGGTTTCAACAAAACCCTGTTCTAATGCGACCTGACGGGTACGTTGCATATAGTCATAAATGCCCGGATAACGATGGAAATACTGCTTGATATAATCCTGTGATTCCTGACGGGTAAAGCCCAACTGACGGATCAAACCAAATTCGGACATACCGTAAAGTAGCCCGAAGTTGACGGCCTTGGCCTGACGACGCTGGTCATTGGTCACTTCTTCCAAAGGAATGCCTAGAACTTCAGCTGCGGTACGGCGGTGTACATCCTGACCGTGAATAAAGGCATCTAGCAAGGCTTCATCCTGAGATAAATGAGCCATGAGACGCAATTCAATTTGTGAGTAATCGGCTGCCAGCAAAACACGACCTTCCGGTGCCACAAACGCCTTGCGGATTTGACGGCCAATTTCGGCACGAATCGGAATGTTCTGCAGGTTTGGATCAGTCGATGATAAACGGCCAGTTGCAGTCAATGCCTGATGATAACTGGTATGCACACGGTGGGTATCAGGATTGGCCTGTTTGCATAAGCCATCGGTATAGGTACTTTTCAGCTTGGACAAGCCACGATATTCCAGAATCAGCTGGGCAATCGGATGTTCAATTTTTTCCAGTACACTTTCACTGGTACTGTATTGTCCGGTGGTGGTTTTTTTACCGCCTTTTAGACCCAGCTTTTCAAATAACACTTCACCGACCTGTTTAGGTGAGCTGACATTAAAGCTTTCATCGGCAATTTCCATGATCTGGTTTTCCAGATTGTGCATGGTATTGGAAAATTCGCCCCCAAGCTGATCCAGAAAAGCCAGATC
The DNA here is from genome assembly GCF_056857555.1 of Acinetobacter sp. L-24. The sequence goes on from NZ_JBSXNI010000047.1 coordinate 262,538, forward strand.
CAGTTCGATGCCGTTTTCTTCCATTTGCGTCAGTACACGTGCGACCGGAACTTCAATATTATGCAGAATATTCACCAGTTCAGGGTGTGCCTGCAATTTGCTGCTCAAGACTTCATAAAGGCGATAGGTGACATGTGCATCTTCTGCTGCATAATGTGCTGCAGTTTCAAGTGGAATCTGGTTGAAGGTCTTTTGTTTAGCACCTTTACCGGCCACCTGTTCATAAGTCGTGGTCAGATGACTCAAATACAGACGGGCCACATCATCCATGCCATGACGGGTCGCGACAGAATTCAGGACATAGGAAGCCAGCATGGTATCGAAATACCAGCCTGCCAGATGAATGCCATGATTTTCCAGTACATGTGCATCATATTTCAGATGATGACCAATTTTCTTTACAGACTCATCTTCCAGAATTGGTTTGATCTGCGCCAGAATTACTTCACGATTCAGCTGCTCCGGTGCGCCTTCATAATCATGTGCCAAGGGAACATAATAAGCATCCTGCGCATCGAAGGCGACCGAGAAACCGACAATCTGTGCAATACGATAATCCAAACTGGTGGTTTCGGTATCAAAGGCAAAACGTTTTTCGGTACTTAGGCGCTCAAACAGTGTGTCCCAGTCCTGCTGGCCTAATACTGTGTGGTAGGTCGCTTGACCTAGCTGGTCATCACTGCTGGTCACAGACGCATGGTCTTCCAGAGGTTCTGGTGCTGTAACCGCTTTGGCGTTAATAGATTTTGCCGCCTGCTGGTAGTTTGAATTATTCGGGTTGTTCGGGTGATCTAAGGACTGCAGCTGGTTACGGAATTCCAGCTCGGTGTACAAATGACGCAAGGTCTCGACATTTGGCTCACCCAGTTTTAAATCGTCATAACCAAAGTTAAGATCCAGATCGATCACAATACTGGCCAGCTGATGGTCCAGTGCAATACCATCGACATGTTCTTTAATATTTTGACCGACTTTGCCTTTGATCTTGTCGACATTTTCTAAAATGCCGCCAATCGAGCCATATTCAGTGAGCAGTTTTGCTGCAGTTTTGGCACCTACACCTGGCACGCCCATGATGCCATCTGATGCATCGCCCATCAGGGTCAGATAGTCAATAATCTGATTCGGCCAGACGCCAAACTTTTCAAACACGCCGTCGACATCCAGCGGTTTTTCTTTAAAGCTGTCTTCCAGGGTAACTTTTTCGGTCACCAGTTGTGCCATATCTTTATCGCCCGTAGAGATCAGTACCTGATGTCCCATCGCCTCGGCACGTTTGGCCAGTGTTCCGATAATGTCATCGGCTTCGGCACCCGGTAAGGTATGTAGGGGAATGCCCAAAGCGCGGATCAAGGCATGCAGATAAGGAATCTGTTCGGATAATTCCGTTGGCATGCTGGGACGATCACCTTTATAAATCGGTGACAGCTCATGCCGGAAGGTCGGTTCTGGGGTATCAAAAATTACCGCCATATGGGTCGGTTGGGTCCGGCGCATCAGTTTTTGAATAGCAGAAATCGCACCACGAATTGCATTGGTATGTAAACCGGTTGACGTGGTTAATGGTGGCAGTGCGTGAAAGGCACGAAATAAAAAGTAAGAGCCATCGACCAAGACAAATGGTGGCATGTAATCAATTCCTTATTCAAAATACAGCGCTATTGTACGTGATTTTTACCGCGCTCGCTGAGGCGAGTCTGAGTTTACAGCTTAGCGAATATCGGCTGAAGATGAAATAAGCAGCACAAGCTGTTGTATGATGGAAGGATTCAGGAAAGAGAAATATAAGAATGGCTGTAGGACGGAATGAGTTGCGCATGATCTGGCTGATTACCCTGCTGATAGCCGGGATCAGCGCCTGGTATCTGGGTTATCAGATTGTAACTTATCTGTGTGGTTTGGGGTTTATCTTTAGCGTGATGCAATATGTCACTGCGGTAGAAACACCGCTACAACAACTGGCCGGACAGCAGCAGATGTCCTTGGAGCGCAATTCTAAAGTTCCTTTATATATCTCATCAATTACTGCCATTGTCGGCGGGTTGGCTGAACTGGATTGGCTGATGGGAATCGGGATTACGGCCTGGGTATTCTTTTTGCTCAGGTGGCTGCAACGTCTGGAAGGACGTTTGATACAGTTGCAATCACAATCTCATTCTGCCGATCCCTTACAGCGATCACCAGATCGATCCGATTCTGTTCCATTCGTGAAAACTGAGTCTGCCCAAGAGGTAAACGACACTCCTCATCTGGTAGATCAACTGCAGCGCTGGCTTTTCCAGGGGAATCCAGTCTTAAAAGTCGCGATTAGTATTTTGGTGATTGGGATTATTTTACTGCTGCGTTTTGCCACTGAGCACTGGCAACTCAGTCTAGCTGCAAAATTGGGCCTGGTTGCACTGGCGAGTGGGTGTATAGCAGGGCTGGGTTATCGCCTGATGCAGAAAAATCGGAGTTTTGCTCTGGCACTAGAAGGACTGGGTTTGGGCAGTCTGTTCCTGACCTTATTTTTTGCCTATTACAATCTGGTGATTCCCACGTTACCGTTGGCAACATTGCTATTTCTCATTATTCTGGCCATCACTCTATATTTAAGCCTGAAACAGGAAAGCATCGAACTGGCTTTGATGGCTTTGCTGATTGCTTATCTGGCGCCGTTTACCTTACCGACCCGCGATGCTTCTGCCGTTGAGCTGATTAGCTATTATTTGCTGATCAATATCGGGGTGGCAGTGCTGAGCAGTTTCCGGCCATGGAAGATTCTCAATCAAATTGCCTTTTTAGTGACTGCGGTCGTTGGCGGGATATATAGCCTGATTCATGGTTATACATATGAGCGTTATGCCATGACTGCGTTGATTCTGGCACATAGTGCGCTGTTTATCTGGCTAGGTTTCCGCTTTAGCCAGTTGCTGGCACGACAGGATCTCTCACGTTTTCAGTTAAAACCGGTATTGGACTTAGCGCTGATTTTTGCTGCACCGATCACGGCATATATTTTTCTGTATCTGATTCATTTTAATCAGCCCAATCAAAAACTCTGGCAAGCTGGATTAAGCCTGTTCTTTGCACTGGTCTTTGCCGCTTGCTGGACACTGCTGCGCCGTAAACAAACTATCCTGCTCATTTCGCAGAGCTATCTGAGCCTGATGCTGATTTTTCTCGCCTTGGTGCCCCCGATCTTATTGACAGAACAATGGAGTGTGATTGGCTGGGCAGTTGAAGGTGTGCTGATTTATTTATGGGCCTTGGAAAAAAATGTCCGGGTAGCACACTATCTGAGCATGGGCTTATTGCTGATGGCCGGATTCAGCAGCCTGTATTATCTGGTCGAGATTAATCCAACACCGCGAATAATTTTCTGGATTTTGAGTCTGTGCTATGTGGCAGTCGTGGTCATCAGTCAGCTTAAAAAGCAGTACCAGCAGCAGATGAATAGTCTGAGTGTCAGTTTTTTAAGCAGCCTAAGTGTCGCGGCCAGTTTGATGCTATTTGCCTTGCTGGAAGATGAATTTCCGAGTCAGCATGCCTATGTGCTGAGTTTATTTATCATCACACTGGGTTATGTAATGTTCAATGAAATGATCCTGCGCAAAAATCAGGAGTGGTCATGGTTACTGCCGAAGTGGAGTGGCATCTCGCCCTTGCTGGTCATTGTGGCGATTCTAACTCTGGATCGCAGTCAGAATGCGGTGATTGTCTGGAATAGTGATCTGGAACGTGGGGTTTCTGCACTTTCAGCGATATTGTTGGCCATTCTGTGGCTTAGACCGCTGGCTGGCTTGCAGCTCTCCAAGGAATGGGTGAGTTTTGGTGTTTTTAGCAGTCTGGCTTTGGCAAGTGTATGCCTGATCTCAAATATGCCCTATCTGAGCATGGTGATTTTGCCTTTATTCTTCTGCCTGTGGTGCTATCGGCAGGATGTGCAGTCAGGTTGGCAGCAGCTTTGGCAAACCAAGAGCTGTTTATTGCTGATGGCAACTTGGCTGGTTTGTTCACAGCTGTTTAGCCAGCAAGCCTTTCAATATTACTGGCTGCCGATTCTGAATCCTTTTGACCTGATCAGTATCGCCATGTTTGCCAGTTTTATCTGGATGCTGTTACAGCAAATCAAGGTGGGACGTGATAAAGGCATGATCGCAGTTTTAATGGTACTAAGTCTGTTATGGCTTTCCAGTTATATTGTTTTAAGAGCTTTACATGTGTACCTGCAGACGCCGTTTAATGAGCTGGCATTATGGAGCAATGCGACGGTTCAGCTTAGTCTGACCATACTTTGGGTATTACTCGCCTGGATTACCATGTGGACAGCAACGCTCAAAAAACTGAAACTGATGTGGATTTTAGGCGGCAGTATTCTGGTGATTGTGACCTTGAAGCTCGTACTATTTGACCTGTCACATATTGGCACCCTGACCCGGGTGATTTCCTTCTTGCTGGCGGGCGGGGTGATGCTACTGATTGCTTATATTGCGCCGATGCCGGAGAGGGAGCTTTGAATCCTCTCCCTAACCCTCTCCTTTAAAAAGGAGAGGGAATCTAAGGGTTATTTCAGATCAGGCTCTCTTTTGAGGGCCTTTTCATTGGCATATTGATCGATTTCTTCATTTTCCAAAGGACGGGAAAGTGGATGATCGACAAAGCCCATTTTTGGCACCGGAATTTCAATCTGGTTATCGACAAAGCCGTTGCGAATCCGTTCCTGCATTTCATCACGAACTTTCAGGTAGTTTTCCTGTTGGCACCACACTGCAAACAGCAGTTCAATCGAAGATTCACGGAAAGCGGTAACGGTGACTGCAGGTTTCGGGTCGGCCAGTACCAGTGGATATTTATTGGCAACGTCCAGCAGAACTTCGCGTACCTTGATAATATTTTCATGGAAATTGATCGCCAACGTAATCGGAATCCGCCGTATCGGAAATTTCGACAAGTTCTGCACCGGTGCCCGAATTAGCTGTTCATTCGGTAAACGCACATAGATATTATCTTGGGTCAAAAGTTTAACCGAGAGCAGATCAATCGAAATCACTTCGCCTTCAATGGTATGCCCACGAATCAAGGTAATCTGGATGGTATCACCGACTTCAAAAGAACCTTCACCAATCAGGAACAGACCACTGATCAGGTTGGATGCTGAGGTTTGCGAAGCAAAACCCAGTGCGACCGTTAAAATCCCTGCAGCGCCAAGGAAGACACTGAGTTTAAAACCGGCTTCTTTCAGACTAGCCATCACAAACAGCAGGAAGATAAAATAGAAAATTCCGCGGCGCCAGACCAGTTTCTGATGGGCATTAAAACGGACACCAATGGTGCGAATAAAGGTATTGGAAATAAAGCGTGCGATCAGGAAACCAATAAAGCACAACACCACCGCCACCAGAACTTCGGTCAAACGGTCGGTATTGATATTGGTAAATACTCCCTTCAGGCTGTTGGTGACTTCGGTCGGAATATTTGAACTTGGCATCAGACGCCCTTAGAAAAATGAATCAAACATATTAAATAACGCACCTGCCGGATCGCGCGGTGGATGCAGATAGGCCACTTCACCAGCATTTGGTGGTGTGCGGTTTTCGACCCGAATCCGTGGTGGACGATCCGAACTTTCATGCAAAACGCGGATTTGTGAGGTCCATAAGCGGCCGGTACTTTCACTGTAAAAAAGCGGCAGGGCAGGCACTGGCACATTCATTCGGTCAAAGCGCAATTGCTGGTTACTGGTATTGTGAAACTCAATCGGCGTGACTGCACGAAAGGCTCGCGGATGTAACTGTTTCAGTTCGGTTCTGCCATCGACTGCGGTGGCATAACAGATTTCCCCCGAACGGTGATTGGGTCCAAACCAGGTGTCTTTTGGCAAGATTACCGGCAAATCGAAAATCGGTTCGCGCTGCCCCTCGACAAAACCGGCAATCCATAAGGGCGTGCTGATATAAAGCGTACCGCGCTGTCCGGCAGGAATATAAATCGGATCGACTGGTTTAATCACCACAGAACGGTCTGCAAGGCGTGGCATCAGTTGCAATTTGTTTTGCGTGGATTTGAACATATAGCGTTCAATTTTCACAGGTGGGGGAAAGGCAAAATTCGGATCATCAATCTGATGCCATTGCTGTTCATAATCGTATTGCACAGAAGGGCGGAAATATTCCAGTCGCCATTCCTGAATCCCTCGGGTCAGCCGAAACAGCAAGGAGCCAAACTGCCAGGCTTTAGACTGATTTATTTCAAAATTCTGTTCTCCCCACCAGCGCATTTTCGCTGTATTCGGGATTAATTCATCTTTATCTCGCGGCAATCTTGGCACCCTTTCTTGCTAAATCTTTGAAAACATACTTCACGCTGTCATATGCTTAGAGTACACTCAATTTAAATTTTTTCATCATTATTATAATCCGCGATGCAAGTACTTAAACAATTACAAATCCCATATAGCTTCGCCAAGCGCCATGGTGTGCTGTTGCGTTATGAGGGAGATCAGGCCTTTATTCTGCGTCGTGACAATACCTCGATGCTTGCATTGCAGGAAGCTCGCCGTCTGCTCGGTTATCCGGCTCATTTTCAACTCTGTAGCGAACAGGAATTTAACCAGTTACTCAGTTCCAGTTTTGCCGGCGATAGCGGCGAATCGCAACAGGTCGCTGCCGGTCTGGAAGATCATCCGGATTTACTCAGTCTGGCTGATTCGGTACCGGAAGCTGAAGACCTGATGGATCAGGAAGATGATGCGCCAATTGTACGGCTGATCAATGCATTGCTCTCAGAGGCGATTCGTGTCGGGGCTTCCGATATTCATATTGAATCTTTTGAGAAAAAACTGTCGGTGCGTTTACGGGTCGATGGCCAGTTACGCGAAATTGTACAGCCACGCCGTGAACTGGCACCGCTTCTGGTTTCACGGATTAAAGTCATGGCCAAACTGGATATTGCCGAAAAGCGTATTCCTCAAGATGGCCGTATTTCATTACGCTTGGCCGGACGTGAAGTCGATGTCCGTGTATCCACCTTGCCATCTTCTTATGGGGAGCGGGTGGTGATGCGTTTGCTGGACAAGCAGGCCGGCCGTTTGAACATGACCCATTTGGGTCTGATCAATAATGACTATGATCGACTCAAGACCTTAGTACATCGCCCGCACGGGATTATTCTGGTGACTGGCCCGACCGGTTCGGGTAAAACCACCACCTTGTATGCGGCACTTTCTGACCTGAATGACGGTTCCAAGAATATCCTCACAGCTGAAGATCCGATTGAATATCAGCTGGAAGGCATTGGACAAACGCAGGTCAATACCAAAGTGGATATGACCTTTGCCCGTGCGTTAAAAGCGATGTTACGTCAGGACCCGGATGTGGTCATGGTCGGTGAGATTCGTGATCTGGAAACGGCAGAAATTGCGGTACAGGCATCCCTGACTGGACATCTGGTGTTATCCACCTTGCACACCAATACCGCGATTGGTGCGGTTACGCGTCTGAAAGATATGGGAATTGAACCATTTTTGCTTTCCAGTTCTTTAATCGGGGTAATTGCCCAACGTCTGGTGCGTACCTTGTGTCCACATTGCGCGACTTGGCATGAAGCAGATGCTTTCGAGAAGAATCTATTTGGCAATATTGAGCATCCCCAAGATTTAAAATTACCGCAACCTCAAGGCTGTGAACGTTGTGGCAATACTGGCTTTAGTGGTCGTACCGCGATTTATGAAATTGTGCCAGTCGATGATCATATGCGCCGTTTGATTCATGGCAATGCGGCTGAATATGAAATCGAAAGCTATGCACGTCAGCAGTCAGGTTCCATTCGTGATGATGGTCTGCGTAAAGTATTGGCCGGAAAAACCACGATTGAAGAAGTATTGCGAGTAACCAACGAAGCAGTAGAATAATTTTTTAATCTGCTCGCTTTATCATAATGATCGTCAGGACTTTTGGATATTTACCAGAGACTGACGATTTTTTTCATGAGTTGTGCACGAAAAGGTGCAGTCGGATTTCCCGGATTACGCAGAGTTTCATTTTCATAAAAGTTCTGCCAGGCTTGTGCCATTGCTAAACTCAGTCCTTCCTGTTTCATTGTTTCAACATCTGCCTGAGTAATATTGAGAAAACGGGCTTCAGCATCTTTGGGGCCAGCGCCCCAGCCAATAATCCCTTTACCAAATTCAGGCAGAATCATATTGTTGGGTGTTGCAGGAATGGGTAGGCGTTCAATTTCAGTATTGAGCAGAGATTTTATTTTCGGACGGATTTTTTCTGAGAGATAAAGATCTGCAAAAGAGGTTGTAGCAGTGAGGAGCAGGAGAGAATTCAGAAGAACTAGTTTTAACATCAATATAAATCGAATAAATGTAAATAAGAATCATTATATATAATTTCTTAAGTTTTTGCTGCAGTTTTCAAGTGGGGAAGAGAAGTAGCTTTTGACAAAAGATGAAGCGGGTAAATTTTGAAATTTATAATTGAAGTCTAGCTATCCTGAAACTTTTTTCAGGATAGCTGTTAAATAAAAAAATTAAGTAATTACGTTTAAGTTCACATCAATATTATTACGGGTCGCATTTGAGTATGGACAGACAATATGCGCAGCATCCACCAGTTTTTTTGCTTCTTCCTGATCCATGCCTTCAAGATGGATGTTTAATGTCACTTCGATCCCGAACCCGGTAGGAATCGGACCAATCCCAACATCACCTTCAATATAGGCATCTTTACTGATATTGAGCTTGTCACGATTGGCAACAAATTTCATTGCACCCAAGAAACAGGCGGAATAACCTGCGGCAAAGAGCTGTTCAGGATTGGTTCCACCGCCTGGTCCCCCCATTTCTTTAGGTACGGCCAATTGGACGTCCAGAATCTGATCGTCAGAAATGGCGCGGCCATCACGGCCCCCTGTGGCTTTGGCATGTGCGGTATAGACGGCTTTTTCTAATGACATGAGTTAAATCCCTGTTTATTTTTCGTAGAGCTTCTATGCTCGGTGATTTCACCTGAAGAATAAGCAGGGATTTTGTTATTTTATGCAAGCAAATGAAACGATTCAGGAAAGTTGAAGAAGTCTACGGTGTTGCATTAAAGGCATGGATTCACGCACTTTTTGCTGTTCATTTAAATCAAAGTCGACGGTGATGAGTTGAGCACCTTCTGCATGGATCATATTAAGAAGTTGTCCACGACTATTGGTGGCGGCTGCATGTCCCCAAGTCTGACGTTTTTCACCGTGCCAGCCTTGTTGAGCTGCGCCAAGCACCGAACATTGGCTATCTAGAGCACGTGTTTGCAGAAGAAGCTGCCAGTGCATTTCACCTGTGGTATAGGTAAAAGCAGAAGGTGCGGTCAAGAGGTTTGCACCTTTGGCTCGTAGATTTAACGCTAGTTCCGGAAAACGCAGGTCATAACAGACCATTAAACCAATATTACCAAAAGGGGTTTTGGCTACGACAACATCTGTGCCGGGCTCAAAGAACTTGGATTCCTGATAACCGCCTACAGCATCACCGACTTGCACATCAAACAAGTGAATTTTGTCATAACGCGCTTCGGTCCGTTCCGGACTGATACACAGGCTAACGGTACGCACGCGGCCATCTTCAATGATCGAACCATCCGGACGATAAGGGCAGGGTAATGTACCGGCAACGATCCAGGTGTCATATTCATGGGCAAGTTGTTCCAGACGCTGCTGAATCACTTCAAATTGTGCAGCAGTTTCACGCTGTTTACCTGCTGCAAAACAGACAAAGTTTTCCGGGAAAACAATCAGTTCAGCACCATTGGCCTTACTTTGTTGAATTAAAGATTCAATCTCCACGAAATTGACATCAATTTCATTTTGAGAATTCATTTGTACAACAGAAAGTAAAGTCATAGGGTCCTCTTATAAGATGGTTATACCTTTTGCTCGGAAATTTTATCTAAATTGTCTTGCTCTTTCTGTAGCTGTTTGACTAAAGGTTCAAACATGTTCTGATTGCTTTGATTCAGTTTCATCAAGGTTTTATGCGCATCCAGAACCGTATTCAGCATATTTTGATGCGTGACATGTTCTTCCATCAGCGCACGTGTGCAGACATTTGGATCACCACAATAATTCAGAATCACAAACACTTGGCTCAATCCCATACTGTTGGCCAAAGTGGTAATGTCAGAATTGGTAGAAAGCATGACAGCCTGAATATTGTGTACTTGCTTGAGTTTGAGTCCTAGTTTCGCTAAAACACCCAGTACGGTACTGTCAATGAAACTGGTTTCGGTGAGATCAACGATAGCGCCAACTACGTTGTCTTGCTGTTCAATTTTGTTCAGTAATTTGTCTAGACTAATACAAGATTGGGCACGCACTTCGCCGATAAGCTTAAAAATATGCGTTCCATTCAGACTTGCATATTCAACATGACCTGTTGACATATAAATGCCATTTGCAGAGAAGGATATTAAATTATCCCATAGGGTGTATTGATACTCAAGTGGCTGAAAGTAGTAATCAAATTAAGTGCTTATAAAGCCTGTAAATATACTGCTAATTTACGCGGATAAAGCTTAAAAAGGCGATATCGTCAGCCACATGTTCCGGAGCCTGAAAAGATTGATTCTGCAAATGGTGTAATAATTGCGAGAATTGTTCATTTAAACCACCATCAAAAGGTTCCAGTGCGCCATCCGAACAGATAATAAAGCGCGCATTGCGACTTAATACCCATTCATTTTCCTCAACTTCAAGATCTTCGGTTAAGCCCAAAGGGAAACTGCTGGAAGAGAGGATTTTAGGTTCTTGATTGGGTTCAAATATAATCGGTGGAGGATAATGTCCAGCGCTGGACCATTTTAATACATGGGTTTCCAGATTAAGAATCCCGGCAATCATGGTGATGTGCTTTTCAATATTTTCCTGCATCAGCATACCGTTCAGCTTCTTGATCAGCTCGCGCGGCGTCTTGGAGCGACCATGGAAAGCTGCCATCCAGGACGTGAGCAAACTACTGGTGACGCCATGTCCGGATACATCGGCCAAATAGAAAATCACTTCTTTGTCGCTGATTTTCCAATAATCATACCAATCCCCTGAAAGATAGGCTGAAGGCTGAAAATAGGTTTCGACCTCATAATTGGTCAGTTCAATCGGATTCGGTAACAATTTTTTTTGTAGTTCTGCAGCAGAAGGCAGGTCACGGCTATCCTGGTTACGCTTATATTGTGCATCAATTTTTTGTAATGCCATATCTGGATTCTCGGGAAGTTTGCTCCAGATCCAGCCGGCTAAAGCACCTTGTTCCCAGGCCTGCGCCAAAGCAGTACCTTCATTCTCTAAGGCCAGTACAATCGTAGGCAGATTCCACTTATATTTCAGATAATCATGTACATCTGCAATCGCAATAATCGTAGAGTCATATAGTTCATGATCATCCAGATAGATCATCTGAACATGCGGAAGCGTATCAAGTACTTGATCTAAATAAGGAATATCACGAGTCGGTTGAATGAAATACATAAAAAAGTGATTCAATCCCAGGATTGGTTATAAGATGTACTATAACAAGTAAAGTATTGCTAGCGAACAGATTTTCACTAGCAATCATACATGAAGCTTAAACTTAAAGATCTTCGTTTGAAGATTCAATATTGCTATCATTAGAAGGTGCATCATCAGAATTGTCATCTTCAAAATCATCTTCTAGGAAAAGCGTATCTTGTTCTGTACCTTTCTTTTCTGCAATTGCATAATTGGTACGTTGTAAATAAATATCGCGAATCTGCGCATAGCGATCGCCAGTCAGCACTCCTTCAACGTCCAGTATTTCTGAACGGGTATCGATGGCACGCCAAAACTGATCAGTCCAGTAAAGTCCATCTTCATCTTCGAGAATGTATTTTTGTGGACGAGCTTGACTATCTACAGCAGTACCGATTACGCCACGGACAGAACTTGGACCTAAAAATGGCAACATGATATAAGGGCCAGAAGGCACGCCATAATAACCTAAGGTAATTCCAAATTTTTCCTCTTCATGACTCAAGCCCAGGCGACGCGCTGGATCAGCCAGTCCTAAAGTTGTTAAGGTGTTAATGGTAAAACGACCTAGGGATTTAGCAGCGCGGGCAGGACGACCTTGAATGAGCTGATTCACCACATTCCAAGGTTCACCTAGGTTACTGCGGAACTGGGTATAGCTGCCACGAACATCTTGAGGAACTTTTTCCACATATTGTACGGCTATGGGACGTACCACGGTGCGGTCAATCGCATCATTAAACTGATAGATCTTTCTATTTAACGGTTGAAAAGGATCTTTAACTTCTTCAGCCTGTGCTGCACTGGCATCAACTTTCAGTTGCGTTTGTAATTGTTGCGCTTTGGTCGAGATTTTTGTTCTAAGCGGCGTTTTTGCAGGCTCGTTTTCCAGATTTTCCACACTGGTGGCCGCCTCGGCGAAAACATGTGCGCTTGAAGCTAAAGAAAATAAGCATATAGATAAGTAAATAGAACGATGCATAAGGTAACCTGAGGCCTTTTCTGTGTAAGTAGCACTACTTATTAGTATAAAAATAATAAACGTTATATTCACGAATAGACATCATTTAAGCAAATTTGTATAAAAAATGAATGAAAACACACGAAAAGCTTAAAAAATATACATACAAAATGATTTTCTTGAAAAAGGTGTTGCAAGGGCTCTGAAATGCTGTAGAATGCACATCCATCGGCGGTGATGAAGATTAAAACTTCTGATAAAACAGTAACTTAGTTAAGATTGATTGAGTTGGGTTTTATTTGATAAGTTTGAAAAATAGTTTTCATTACTGGTTGACTTTCTAGAGATAGAGAGTAATATAGCCGACCTAGCTTGCTGGTGACGAATCAGCAAGAAGATCATTAAGAGATTATGAAGAACAAC